>CAZCJJ010000023.1:27162-31123 GCA_964499045.1 uncultured Opitutales bacterium
CGGTCAATAACCCCGGTTTTGTCCCAACCACTTCTCGACATAGGCCAGATCCACTCCTTTGCGCCGGGCATAGTCCTTCATCTGGTCCTGTCCGATCAGCCCCACATTGAAGTAACGGCTGGCTGGATGACTGAAGTACAGGCCAGAAACCGAACTGCCCGGATGCATCGCTCTACTCTCGGTCAAACGGATTCCAGTCTTTGCCTCCACGTCCATCAATTGCCAAAGCAGATCCTTCTCAGTGTGGTCCGGACAGGCAGGGTAACCTGCCGCTGGCCGGATTCCACGGTAAGACTCCTTGACCATCCACTCCACTTTGGGATGGACGGTACCAGGTTCTACGGACAGGCGTTCTGCTCCCAGGAAGCCTTCGTCTTTTCCGTAACCCAGCTGGTCCCGTACTTGTTTGTGAATCCACTCCGCACAGGCCTCGGCCAGACGGTCGCCCAGCGACTTAACCAAAATGCTGTTATAGTCGTCATGCTTCTCCTCGAATGTCCGGGCATAGGCTTCCACCTCCGGGCCCGAGGTAACGGCAAACCCGCCGAGGTAATCGTGCAGGCCAGTTTCCCGCGGTGCGATGAAATCGGCGAGACTGTAATAGGTGTCATCGTCCGAGACCTTCCGCTTCTGTTGCCTCAGGAAATGGAATACAGCCAGCGGGTCGGCTTTGGCATCTGCACCGGGTGTGTAAATCTCGACATCATCCCCGACACTGTTGGCCGGCCAAAATCCGGTCACACCCCGCAGACGGAAACGTTGATTCCGGATGATGTCATCCAATAGCTTTCTGGCTTCATCATAAAGCACTCTTGCCTGTTCACCGAACTTTGCATGGCCGAGGATCTGAGGGAAAATCCCTTTCAATTCCCAAGTCCAGAAGAACGGAGACCAGTCGATGTAGTCGGCTACGGCTTCCAGCGGGATCTCATCCCAGGTTTTCACTCCAAGCTCCGCCGGTACGGCCAAGTCCTCCGCCTTCCACACAATCGCTGGTTTTTTACTGCGTATTTCCTCCAGCTTCAACAAGTCGTTACCAGCAGAAGCCTTGGCGTGCCGGTCGCGAAAGCGCTGTTGGTCTTCCTTCAATTCAGCGCGATACTGTTCTTTTGATTTCGGATGGCATAAATGGTTGCAAATATGAGTGACCAATGAGGCATCCAAAACATGTGCAACGGGTTGATCGTAAGCCGGGGCAATCTTGATCGCAGTATGGGCCTTGCTTGTGGTGGCCCCCCCGATAAGCAGCGGCACATCGAACTTCTGCCGTTTCATCTCCGAGGCGACATGGATCATTTCATCAAGGGAGGGAGTGATCAGTCCGGAAAGACCAATGACATCGGCGTTATGCTCCCGTGCGGCTTTCAGGATCTTTTCGCAGGGAACCATGACACCGAGGTCGATGACTTCCCAGTTGTTGCAGGCTAAAACCACACCAACAATGTTTTTGCCGATGTCATGGACATCGCCTTTCACGGTGGCAATGAGGAATGTACCGGCCTTTCCGCTGCCTTCCTGCTGGGCCGCCCGCTTCTCTTCTTCCATGAAGGGAGTCAGGTAGGCCACGGCACGCTTCATAACACGTGCGCTTTTGACGACTTGAGGCAGGAACATCTTGCCCGCACCGAAGAGTTCGCCCACGACCTTCATTCCGTCCATCAGCGGTCCCTCAATGACATCCAGTGGCCGCCCACATCTCTGCCGCGCTTCCTCGGTATCGGCTTCAATGAATTCGACGATTCCCTTGACGAGAGAATGCTTGAGCCGCTCCTCCACCGAGGCATCCCGCCAGGCAAGCTTCTCCTTGTCGTCGCCCTTCAGTGTGCTCGCTTTCACCGTCTCCGCAAAGTCAAGCAGACGCTCCGTTGCATCCGGTCTGCGGTTCAACAACACATCCTCGACGTGTTGGAGCAGCTCCCGGTCAATTTCCTCGTAAACCTCCAGCATCCCGGCATTGACAATCCCCATGTCCAGACCCGCCTCAATCGCATGATAAAGGAAGGCCGAGTGCATCGCTTCACGCACGGTGTTGTTACCACGGAAAGAGAAGGAAATATTACTGACACCCCCGCTGCAGCGGACGCCGGGACACACCTTTTTGATCTCGCTCACCGCTTCGATGAAATCAACGGCATAGTTGTTGTGCTCTTCCATTCCGGTCGCAACCGTCAGAATATTCGCATCAAAAATAATATCACGGGGATCAATACCCACCTCTTCCGTCAGAATCCGGTATGCGCGGCTGCAAATCCGGACTTTATCATCCTTATCCGCCGCCTGCCCTTTCTCATCAAAGGCCATAACCACCATCGCCGCCCCGTAACGCTGGCAAAGACGGGCCTGATGCTTGAAGGCTTCTTCCCCTTCCTTCAGGCTGATTGAATTCACCACGCACTTGCCCTGAACACATTTCAGCCCGGCTTCAATGACCGACCACTTGGACGAATCGATCATAATCGGGACCCGCGAAATGTCAGGCTCCGAAGCAATCAGATTGAGGAAACGGGTCATGCAGGCCTCCCCATCCAGAAGACCTTCGTCGAAATTGATATCAATGATGTTGGCACCATTCTCCACCTGCTGGCGGGCCACTTCCAGTGCCTCATCGAACTGGTCTTCCTTAATCAGTTTGCGGAAACGGGGGGAGCCGGTCACATTCGTACGCTCCCCTACCATGACAAACGAAGCCTTATCTCCGACTATATTGAAAGGTTCCAGTCCACTCAGACGGGTCGCATCCAGCGCCTGCGGACGCTTGCGAGGTGCGTAGCCACTCAGCCGCTTGACAATGGCTGCAATGTGCCCCGGGGTGGTCCCACAACACCCCCCCACGATATTAAGTAGTCCCGCTTCGGCAAAATCATTCAGATAACCAGCCGTATCAGAGGGACCCTCCGGGTAGCCGGTTGGGCTGAGAGGATCGGGCAGGCCCGCATTCGGATAACAGGAAACATAGCAGTCGGCAATGCGCGACAACTCTTCAATATAGGGGCGCATCATGTCCGCACCGAGAGCACAATTCATCCCGATGCTGAAAGGCTTGGCGTGCCGCAGGCTGTTCCAGAAGGCTTCCGTAGTCTGTCCTGATAAGGTTCGCCCTGACTGGTCTGTGATTGTGCCTGAAATCATCACCGGGATACGCTCCGCACGGTCTTCCAGAAACTGATCAATGGCAAACAAGGCCGCCTTGGCATTGAGGGTATCAAAGATGGTCTCTACCAGAAACAGGTCCACTCCGCCATCCACCAAGCCACGCAGTTGTTCCGTGTAGGCCTCCACCAGTTGATCAAAGCTCGTATTCCGAAATTCCGGGCGATTGACATCGGGAGACATCGAGGCCGTCCGGTTGGTCGGACCAATCGAACCGGCGACAAAGCATTCCCGTTTGGGATGGTCCTTCTTGAAACGTTCCACAGTCGAGCGAGCCAGTTCAGCCGCCGTTCTGTTCAAGTCATAAACCACCGATTCCAGGGCATAATCCGCCTGACCAATACTGGTGGCCGAAAAGGTATTGGTTTCAATGATGTCCGCACCAGCCTCCAGAAACGCATAGTGAATATCACCAATGATATCGGGGCGCGAAAAAACCAGCAGATCATTGTTTCCCTTCAACGAATGGGTGTGATCTTTAAAACGCTCCCCACGGAAATCCTCTTCCCCCAGCTTGTGTTGCTGGATCATCGTGCCCATTGCACCATCCAGAAAAACAATACGTTTTTCCAGCAACGCTTCCAAACGCTGCCCCGCTTCATTTAAAGGCTTCTTTGTTGAATTTAACATATTAACAAATCAACGTATCTTGATATATTGATGCGTTCAAGGTCAAAATTGGAAAAATAAAGAGCGCATGGAGGAACAGTTGGAGTACCGCCTTCAGGTAGTCTCAGGCTGATCCCGGACCGAGTAAACGCGGCGCTCCGGCTCAAAAAAAACGGCCTATTCGCGCTTATCTCACAAGATT
>CAZCJJ010000024.1:0-25000 GCA_964499045.1 uncultured Opitutales bacterium
AATCGTAATAAAACTTTCTTTACCGTCCAATTTCGCCCAATCCTCTCGCCCACAAGCGCGAATTTTTCAGGTTAGCGGTTGCCGTGGACGAAATGGATTTCACACTGAATGCGTATGGCTGGTCGCTTTCACCCCTTTTTCATGAATCCACTGCTGCGGGTTATTGCACATCGCGGGGGCAGTGGTCTGGGGACGGAGAATTCGATCCGGGCCATGCGGGCCAGTCTCGCGAAGGGGGCAGGTGCTCTGGAGGTCGATGTGCAGATCAGCCGGGACGGTGTCCCCGTCCTGATGCATGATCCGGATTTGCTCCGCGTGGCTGGTATCCCGGCAATGATTAGGGATTTGAGTCTCGCCGATCTGAAAACAGTCCAACTCCAGCCATCCGGCATAGATAGCCCGGACAATTCAACGGAACCCATCCCTACCCTGCTGGAGGCATTGACCGCATTTCCCGAAACCCGTTTCAGCCTTGATCTGAAGTTCGACGACCTCCCGGCTCTGGACAGACTCCATGCGGTCATCCAAGAAGCCCATGCGGAGGAGCGGGTATTGCTGGCATCCTTCAATGCCCCCTTGATCCATGAATCCCGCCGGAAATATCCTTTGATTCCCACGCAGGCCACCTCACGGGAAATTGCCCAGGCTTATCTCCGTTCCCTGCTTGGCCTTTGCCTTCCAAAGCAAATTCCTTACGTTGCTCTCGCCCTCCCCCCGCAGCGCTTCGGTGTCCCGCTCACCACAGCCCGGTTCATCAGAACCATGGAACAGGCCGGCATTTATTTCACAGTCTGGACCATCAATGATCCGGCCACTATGCAAAGCCTTTTTGAGAAAGGCTGCCATGCGGTTATCACCGACCATCCGGATCTTGTCCCCTGACTGCGAATGGGGAGGTGTTTTGCGGTTTTGGTGTTTTGGGATTTTGCGGTTTTGGTGTTTCGGGTGTTGCCAGTCGGAGCGTCTACGCTGGCAAGGGGGGAATTTGAAATTTGAGATTTCAAATTCCGAAATGCTTGGCCGCAATTATCCAAGTATGCGGGTTAATTTTCTTGTGCGGGGAGGGTAAGCGTAAATGGGAAAGCGGGCCGGGATGCTTGTTCCGTTGAGGCCGCCTTGATCAAAGGGTCCGCCACAAAATCGAGTCCGGCGGCTTTCCAGTCCTGCCACACTGCTATCCACGCCGCATCGGTATCCGGCCCGGCTTCCAGTTCCCGGGAATAATTCACCCGTAGCTTTCGCATCAACGGTGGCTGCTGTTCGTGGTCCTCATAAACCACACTGCGCAAATTCACGGACAGATTCCGGTAGCCGGACCAGCGGCCATCGGGTTTCCACGGAAACCACCAGGGCCAGCCCCCTTTTTCCCATTGATTGAGAAAACGCTCCAGATTGCCGCCCTGGCGGGGAATGGCGACATAGGAAATCTGATCCAGTGATACGGATAGCAGTTCCCACACCTCCTGCTCTTTTCCAATTTGGCTCCACGGTGAAGACAAACGGGCTTCGCGAATATGCAGAAACACCGCATCCGGATATCCCGAAGGGTTCATGATACGGACATCCTCGATCTCCAGACCCGCCTTCCAAATGCCAACCCGCACAGCATCCACCGTGGTGGGAAACCCCGTCCGTTTCTCGATATGATTCGCCAGCCATTTAGGCCCCACCCAGGCAATCCCTCCCCAGACCAGAGCGATCAGCAAAAGCCCCAGCACCAGCAGACTCCAAAGCAGCGAGAAAAGACAACCGATAGGCTTGGTGATGAGGCGCAACATAACATCAACAGATTTTGCGGCAGAATCGATCTGTCACCAACATAACCGTTGCTTCCTCCGCAACAAAGGAAAAAGGTTCATCCCAAGGCAACAGGGCCTGGTCCCCCTTCCGCAGCAGATCCCCGTCTGTCATTTCACGCACTGCCCCCGAAACCACCGACAAAAGCCGGGTGTCATAACTGGATTTAAAAACCCTGGGGGCATCTCCGGGTGTCAGCTCCCACTTTCGCAGGCGAAACTCCGGCACATCCGCCAGCAATTGATCCCCCGTCTGCGGCTTGATGGTCGCGGGCTCAAAGTCATCGAAATCAATGCTGCTCATGGACTCCTGGATATGTAACTGACGCGGCTTCCCATCCAGCCCCTCCCGTCCCCAGTCATAAACCCGATAGGTGGTGTCCGAATTCTGCTGAATCTCCAGGATCAGATTGCCGCCACCAATCGCATGGATTCGACCACTCGGAACCAATAAGGATTCCCCGTTTTCCACCGGAATCATATGAACACAATCCTCCAGCGTCTGATTCCGCAAAGCTTCCGCAAAAGCCTCGCGGGTGACTCCCCTTCGCAACCCTGCCATCAGGGATGCTCCCGGTGTTGCATCGGCAATATACCAGTTTTCGGTCTTGGGCTCACCCGCAAGGGCCGGAGCCACCGAGGCCGGAGGATGAACCTGCAGGCTCAAACGCTCCTGACAGTCGAGCCACTTGACCAATATCGGGAAAGGGTGCGCCGGATTCCACCCCGGCCCCATCAACCACGCCGTTTCCTCCTGCATCAACTGCCGGAGGGTTTGTCCCGTATAGGGGCCAGTAGCCACTATGGATTGCGCTTCCAGACGGTCAACCAACTCCCAGCTTTCACCGATCACCTTGTTTTCAGGCAAAATACGGCCCAGCTTGTTTTCCAGATTGCGCCCCCCCCAGACGCGCTCCTGGTAGAGTGGTTCAAATTGCAGCAGTCGTGTCATGGGCAACACTAATACCCCCCCTGAACCTCAGGTCAAGCGGGGTCTAACGCATCAAGCCACTCAACATGACGGTTTCCGCCGTACGCAGGCCCTTTTCCCGGACAAGTGGGTCACTCAAATCCACCCCCACGGTGTTGGAAAGCGTATAGCGGTTGGAGAAATAAATGAAACACACCCCGATCATCAGAATCAGCAACTGCTTCACTTCGACATTGTCCCGGAATATTCCGGCTTTCTGACCCTTCTTCAATATCGCTCCCAAATGATCGATCGCCGGGTTCTTGGTAAGAATATCAGGGTGGGAGCGTATAAAGCGGCCCTCATTCAGATTCTCCCATTGCAGCAATTTCACAAACTCCGGATTGGTCGACAGAAATTCAAAGTATGAACGCAATACCGTCCGGATCGCTTCGAATGCCTCAACGCCTTCACCAAAGGCCGCCGTCTCCACCGTTTCCAAGCGCCCAAACACCTCGCGCAAAACTTCCAGGTAGAGCCCCTCCTTATTCCCGAAATAATGATAGACCATCCGCTTGTTGATCTTTGCCTTCGCCACCACTTCGTCCACCGTCACCCCGTCATATCCACGACGGGCAAAACAATGTGTGGCAGCATCCAACAGACGCCGCCGGGTACGCTCGGGATCCCGTGTTTTTTTTACCTTGACCCGTTCCATGCTTTAAGTAACTATACGGTTACTATGAGTGAGATTTCTGATACACCCAAGCTAATGTTACCGGTTCCTTCCGCGCAAGCGGATAGTTTTTTATCGGAACCCTCCTCTTCTCTGGTTGAGGCCCTGGCCTCCCACGAAGGGGATTGCCTGGTTCTGGGGGCGGGCGGCAAGATGGGGCTTCATCTCTGCAGTATGCTGGCCAAAGGGCTGCGGGAGGCGGGCAACCCGGCCAAAGTGGGGGCAGTCTCCCGTTTCCGGTCGGTGCACGGGCTGGATGCCTTTCATTCCCGCGGCATAGAAACGATAGCTTGTGACCTTGAATCGGAGGAGGCATTATCCAAGCTGCCTGACGCACCGAACATCATTTTTATGGCCGGAGCCAAGTTTGGTACTTCAGGCGAGAGCGACTTGCTGCAGCGGATGAACGTTGAACTTCCCCGCAAGGTGCTACGCCGTTTCCCGGGGTCGCGGTTTATCGCCTTCTCCACCGGGTGCGTTTATTCCATGGTTTCCCCGGACAGCGGCGGCAGCCGTGAGGGCGATGAAACCAATCCTCCCGGTGACTATGCGCATTCCTGCCTCCAGCGGGAGGCTGCTTTTATTGAAGCGGCGGAAACCCATGGAACCCCCTCTTCCATCATACGTCTGAACTACGCGACCGAATTCCGCTACGGCGTGCTCGTGGACATTGCCCAGAAAGTTGCTACCGGCCAGGCAGTCGATGTCTCTATGGGCTACGTTAATCTGATCTGGCAGCGCGATGCCGTGGAACAAATCCTGAGAACCCTTCCTCTGGCTTCGACACCCCCCTTTATCATCAACATCACTGGCCCGGATATACTCAGCGTGAAGGAACTTGCAGTAGCCTTTGGTCACCTTTTCGGGAAAGAACCGCAATTCACAGGCGAGGAGGCTCCGACCGCCTGGCTTAACAACGCCTCATTCTCCCACGGGCTATTGGGGCGGCCTTCAACGGACCTTGAAACCATGATCGGCTGGACCGCAGCCTGGATCCGCGAAGTCGGCCAGACCTTTGGGAAACCGACCGGATTCGAAAAAAGAGACGGCAATTTTTGAATCTCCTGAGCCATTAATTACCTTTTCTAAAAAATCATTATACACCATGAATATCCGCAATTTTCTTCTTTCCGGACAAGCAATCCCGGCACTTCCGCTGGCTCTCGATCCGCAGCGCAAATGGTCTGAAAAACACCAGCGGGCTTTGCTCCGCTACTACATCGACGCCGGAGCGGGTGGCATTGCAGTTGGCGTCCATTCCACCCAGTTTGAGATACGGGATCCAAAGTACGCGCTGACCCGTCCACTCCTTGAACTCGCCAAGGAAACCATTGACTCTCATCTGCTCTCCACTCCACGTGACTTCATCAGGATTGCGGGTATATGCGGTGAAACCCCGCAAGCAGCCAGCGAAGCCGAGCAGGCCGCGAGCCTCGGCTATCATACTGGCCTGCTTAGTCTGGCCGCAATGAAAGATGCCTCTCCCGAGGCCCTTATCGAACATTGCGAAGCCATTTCGCAAATCATCCCGATTATCGGTTTCTACCTCCAGCCTGCAGTCGGGGGACGCGTCCTTCCCTACTCCTTCTGGAGGCGTTTTGCCGAGATCGAAAACGTGGTCGCAATCAAAATAGCCCCCTTCAACCGCTACCAGACCTTTGACGTTGTCCGCGCCGTTATCGAATCAGGCCGCGAGGATCTCGCACTCTACACCGGCAACGACGACAACATTGTGGGGGACCTGCTCACCCGCTGGGAACATCAGGGTAAGGAGCGCTTTATTGTCGGCGGCCTGCTCGGACAATTCGGGGTCTGGACCCGCCGGGCGGTGGAACTGCTCGAGGCCATGAAGGCAGACCGGGAGAAAGACACGCTTCCCGCGCATTGGCTCACCCGCAATGCCGCCTGGACCGATGCGAATGCGGCGGTCTTTGATGCCGCCAATGGCTTTGCCGGTTGCATCCCCGGCATCCACGAAGTCCTCTACCGGCAAGGGCTCCTTTCGTCTATTCACTGCCTAAATCCCAATGAAGTACTCTCCCCCGGCCAGGCAGACGAGTTGACCCGGGTAACCCAGGCTTATCCCTGGCTGGTGGACGATGATTTTGTTCGCGAAAATCTGGATCGCTGGCTAAGTTGACGCCTATGAGTTTTTCAGCCTTTGACGTGATCGGCCCCGCAATGGTCGGACCTTCCAGCTCCCACACAGCCGGAGCGGTCCGTATCGGCCTCGTCGCTCAAAGCCTGCTAGAGGACAGTGTCCACAAAGCTAGCATTGAGTTGCATGGATCTTTTGCCGCAACCGGCAAGGGCCATGCGACAGACAAGGCATTGGTTGCCGGACTGCTCGGCTTTAACCCGGATGATGAAAGGCTGAAGGATAGTCTTTCCATTGCAAAGGAGCAGGGGTGTAACATCACCTTTACTCAAACCGATCTCGGAGAAGACCACCACCCCAACACAGTCCGGATGACCGTAGAATCGGCAGCCGGAGAAAAACACCGGCTGGTCGGCTCATCTGTGGGCGGAGGTCAGATTGAAATCAAATCGATCGATGATTACCCCACCTTCTTTGGTGGTGAACTGGAAACCCTGATCCTCTGGAATCCCGACAAGCCGGGCTATATCGCAAAAGTCACCACCGTGCTGTCCTGTGTCGAAGCCAACATCGCCACCATCCGCACCAGCCGGGGGTCACGGGGAACCGAAGCTCTGACGGTCATTGAAGTGGACGGGCACCTGATTCCTGAATGCCTGAGCCTGATCAGCCATATCCCCCAAACCCTCCGGCTCCGCTTTCTCAACCGCCTGCCATGAGTACTTTACTGGACACCTTTGATTTCGGTTCCGCACGCGAACTTCTTGAGCTCTGTCGGGCAAAGGCATGCTCCATTGCAGACATCACTCTTGACCGTGAAGCCCGGGAAAGCGGGAACCCACCGGAGGAACTGATGACACGCATGCAGGAATACTTCGTGCGCATGCGCGAAAGCGTACAAAAAGGAGTCGCTATTAAGAACACCTCCCCAAGCGGATTATCCGGAGGCGATGCGGCCAAACTGCTGGCCTATGCACAAGGTGAGGATCCGCTGATGGGATCCCGTTTTGCGCGGACGATTGCCTATGGTTTTGCCGTTCTGGAGCACAATGCCCAGTTCGGACGAATCATCGCCACCCCCACCGCCGGCTCAGCTGGCATTGTTCCCGCCTGTCTGCTCAGTCTGCAGGAGGACCGGGATATTTCCGACGAAGCTGCGGCACGAGCGCTTTTCACCGCAGCCGGGATTGGAGTCATCATCGGGAAAAATGCCTGTTTCTCGGGAGCCCGTGGCGGGTGTCAGGCGGAAGTAGGCAGTGCCTCCTGTATGGCTGCGGCTGCGATCACCGAGGCCTGCGGGGGGACCCCGGAACAGGCCGTTGATGCCGCCGCCTTTGCCCTGATGAATACACTCGGACTGGTTTGCGACCCAATCGGTGGCTATGTGGAAGTCCCCTGTGTCAGCCGCAACGGCATGTTTGCCATCCACAGTTTCGAAGCCGCTGTCATGGCCCTCGCCGGGGCGCGCTGCGTGGTCCCACTTGACGACGTCATACTAGCCATGCGGGATATAGGCCGCCGCATGCCCCGTGCCCTGAAGGAAACGTCTGAAGGCGGGCTCGCCACCACCCCGACCGGGCTAAAATTCAAACCGCAGTGATGGATTGCATAAATAGGCCGGACAGTAAGCGTAATAACCCCACAGAATGAATCGACAAACGATTGTAATATGCGGGCTCAAGAACCCGCAGCTATGGATCATAACCGGCCTGATCTGGCTCCTATCCCCTTCCTGGGCCGTTCTGTTGCAGACCAGTCCGGAATTCCTTTTTCCCCTTGTATCCCCGGCCAGCGATTCAGCACGGGCTTGGGCCGCCGCCCATGTCATCTGTGAACACCTCTCACTCTGGCTCTGGCCTTTTGGCCGTGACCCTGTTCTGCGTCCTCTTGAGCCGGAGACGCTGATGAGGGTCAACCTGATCTACTGGCTCGTACTGCTTTTGCTGCTGCGGCACGCGTGGCGTCTGCGTAAACGAAATCCTGCTATCTGCCTCGGGCTGGTATTGGCTTTGGTTGCGATGCTCCCTTTTGCGGGATTTTTCCCAACAGACTGGCCACCCTTTTCGCAGTACTACCTGGTGGCCTCCGGACTGGGACTTTCCCTGATGATGGCAGGGCTCTTATTCCAAACGGCCCAATGCTGGCAACTCCCTGCACAGCAATGGGCCTGGAAACTCTGCCTCGGGGCCTGCCATATTCTGCTCATCGTGTGGATTTTTGCCCGGCCCTGGGAAACCGTACAAAGACTGGACCGTTCCTGGGAGGACCGTGTCCAGATCACCGTGGAAAACGACCGCAGCAACTTTGCGGCTGCCACGGAGCTGGGGCGGATCGAAGGGTTGAAAGGCAATTACGCTCTGGCCGGGGAATGGTTGCTGGCCGCTGACCGGCGGGCCCCCTGGTATCAAGGGATCCCGATAGCCAAGGCCGAGGTACTGATGGCCCAAGGAGAGCCCGAAGCCGCCCGCACTCACCTGAGCCGCCTCCTCCGCCAACACCCCGGCCACCCGGTCGCCCTGCAGTTGCTCGGAGAGTTGGAGTCACCGGATCCGTAACACGGCGTGGGGTCATGCCGTCTCCATAATACAACCCGCAAGGAGCGGGGGTGACCTCACCCCCGGGACCACCACCCCCGAAACCAACTACTCCAGTCTGCCTTCAATCAATCCGAGGGGCAGCGGAGCTGGTTTCCCGGGTTGCGATTGGATCTCGACACTGGCACCACTGACAGATGATTTTTCAAATGCGTGCATCACTTCCAGCGCATGATACGCCAGCGCCCCACTGGCACGGTGAGGACGTTTACCACCACTCAAGATAGAATAGGCAAGATCCGCCGCACCGATACTGCGCACATTCGTCAGGTAGGGATGACTGAAAGATTGACGACTCCACTCCTTCGTTGAACTCGTCCACAATTCAACCGGACCGCCAAAAGTGTTCGGATCAGGGGCTTTGAGCGAACCTTCCGTGCCATAGAGCTCCATCGGAGCATGACCGTGCCTATGAACATCGAAAGAAATGGTGACGGTGACCACCGCCCCAGAATGGAATTCCAGACTCCCCGAATAATGGGTGGGTACCTCAACTGGAAGCATCTTCCCAAAGTGCTCCTTGCAGGTGGCTATACGCGATTCATAGGCCCTTGAGGTAATTGCACTGACACGCTTGACCGGCCCAAGCAAATGGATCAGGGCGGTGATGTAATAGGGCCCCATGTCAAACATCGGCCCGGCTCCGGTTTCATAGAAGAAAGCGGGATTGGGATGCCAGCTTTCGGGACCCCGGCCCATCAGAAAAGCCGTTCCGCCGACAACACGGCCGATCCAGCCGTCGTCCACCAGCTTGCGGCAGGTCTGGTAGCCGCCTCCCATAAAGGTGTCAGGGGCACAGCCAACCAGTAGGCCTTCCGATTCAGCCGTTTTAAGCACACGCGCAGCATCTTCCAAACTAACCGAAAGCGGTTTCTCGCTGTGGACATGCTTGCCTGCCGCCAGTGCTGCCAGGCTGACTTCCGCATGGACGGAGGGCACCGTCAGATTAATCACCAACTGAACTTCCGGATTGGCCAATAATTCGTCCACCGTCTGTACTTTACAGCCGTTCTCCTGAGCCTTGGCTTCCGCGACCTCTGTTTTGATATCCGCGCAGGAGACCATTTTGAGCACCTCAAAGTGCTTTGCTCCGTTGAAGTAGGCTTGTGAAATATTACCGCAGCCAATAATTCCGATTCCAATTTTACCTGTCATAACGATTCCTCCTATTTGTTGCCAACGGCAATGTTATTGCGGGTGAGATAATCATAACTGTCCTTGATTGCCTGCAGGATGTCTCCGTCATAGCTGTCCAGTTCAACCGCAATATATTCCGCATGTTGTGCCGCCCGTGAAGCCGCAATCAGATCCACCTGCCCCACACCCGCTTCGCGAAAGGGAATCGAGTCGCTGACCATAACATCACCGCTGTTCGTCTTCTCGGCGCGGAAGGAAACATCCCCCGAAACAATACCGTCTTTAAAATGCAGAACCTTGCCCCGTGGGCCAAGCTGCCGGATGAACGCGTCGGGATCCAATCCCGCCCGGGCAACCCAGAAGGTGTCCGCTTCATACAACACCGTTTCGGGCGTGTTGTTGAGAAAGAATTCATGGGCACGGATGCCTTCCACTTCGACCAGGTCCCAGTCATGATTGTGATAACCGATTTGCAATCCGTGCGGGGCCACGTTCTGCGCCGCCTCGCAATAGAGATCTGCCATCGCCTTCATCCTGTCAGCAGAGGTGTAGTTCTCTTTGAATCCGGGTGGGCATCCTGTAATCAGATAGCGGTGTCCCATCATGAGGGCTTCTTCGATGATACTGTTCTTGTCCTCGCCTACCGGCAGTCCGATGTGAGCCGAGGGTGCTTTCAGGCCAAGCTCCTGAAAGAGTTTTAGCGCTTTTTCAGGCGTGCTGCCCGGGTATCTCGCTGGCTCGACACAACCGAAGCCCATCGCGGCGATTGCACGGAGAGTCTTGTCGTAATCTTTGCCGGCAAGCTCACGGACCGTGTAGAGTTGAATGGTAATTTGAGGTTTCATCTGCTGCAATTTGTTGGTTGAATTGATTTTTTCTCCTTTTAGATGGATCAGAAACCCATTATAACACGAATATTCGCATAATTAAATTGGCAAATTCTATGAATTATGGACAAAACCTCCTTCCGAAGCTGACTTCTCTCAGTATCTATAAGAGCCCGATGGGTGGATCCAGGAATCCGGCTATCACTCCAAAGGGACATCTATTATTCGAAATTATTCAGGAGGGGGCGGTCTATGGCTTTGAGTCCGATCCTGTGCTCCACGGGGAAGGCAGTGTTTTTTGTCATCATGGGATGCAACCTACCGTTTCGGATTCACCGGATGACGGTTACTACAATTGCGTGGTTGCTATTTTCAAACACGGCCCGAGCCGGCCACACTCCGATCACTGGCCGCGCTATTTCCAATGGAAAGACTGGCAATCGATGCACCGTTTTATTGATGAAATGTTTTATGCCTTTCACCAAACAAACTTGAACCGCGTACATATCGGGAATCATCTCTGGAGCAAACTCTGCCTTGAACGCGACCAGTTCCTTATGCAGGAAAAGATGCGGCAGGTTCACCCTCAGTTGAGAATCGCCACAGACTACATCAACCGTAACTACTTTGACGACATCAGCCTTGATCAAATGGCAGAGGCAGCGGGCATCAGTGTGTCGCATTTGCACATGCTTTTCCGCGATCACCTGAATGAAAGTCCGCACCAATTCCTTATTCAGAAAAGGATGCGGATGGCAGCCCATGCCCTTGCGACCGGAAATCAGCCCATCAAGGCCATTGCTGCTGAGGTAGGCTATCCGAATGTGGAGAACTTCTGCCGGGCTTTTCGTAAATATTTTGAAACCTCTGCCTCGGTTTATCGCCAAGCCTATCGAACCAAGGAGCGGGGGTGACCCCACCCCCGGAACCAATTCTGCAAATCAAGGTCGCGTACAACTTGAGTTTGCCCTTTCCCTCTCATTTTGCTTTAAGTAGGCATTCAAATTCATGAGTCGGAACAGCAAAGTAAAGGCGCTTAAAGCAGTCGTTTTTGACATGGATGGACTGATGCTTGATACGGAACGCCTGTTCCGGCAGGCCTACCAGCAGGCGGCAATGGAGAACGGGTATGATTTACCCGACGAACTTTATGCCCGCATGATCGGACACCGCGCCGACTCAAGCCACCGAATCCTGCGGGAAGGATTGGGTGAAACGGCCCCTTGCGATGACATTATTGAAGGAGCCCGCCGCCATTATTACCAACTGATTGAACGCGGCGGGATCCCCCTTAGGCCCGGCCTGATCGAGTTGCTGGATTATCTGGAGCAGGAGTCTTTGCCACGGGCTGTAGCCACCAGTACCCATTACGAACTGGCCTGCATCAAACTGCAGGCTGTAGGCCTGCTCCCCCGTTTCTCCGGAGTCGTCAGCGGAGACCAGGTTAAGCACGGCAAGCCCGCCCCGGATATTTACCTGGAGGCGGCCCGGTTGCTCGGCGTGGAACCCTCTGAAACACTGGCCCTGGAGGACTCCCCCGCCGGACTGGCCTCGGCCCACCGGGCCGGCATGATCGCCTTCCTCATACCCGACTTGATGGCACCGGATGAGAAAACCACCCAGATGGCAAGTGCCGTTCTTCCCGGACTGCTAGAGGTAAAGTCTTATCTTCAGGAGGCTCGTACGAGGTAATCCACCCCAGGACGGCAAAGGACCAGTCGCTTCCAATTCCCTGTTGCCTAGCCTGCGGTCCATAGTCTAAGACCCCCTCCTATGGCCACCTTACAGGAACTTGTGCATTTTTGTAACCAACGGACGCAACTCGCTTCTGTGAAAGATTTCCCCGGAGCCTATAACGGTCTTCAGGTAGAGAACAACGGGAAGGTCACCCGTATCGGTGCTGCGGTTGATGCCGGACTGGTACCTTTTGAAAAAGCGATCGCCGCCGGTATCGATTTTCTGATCGTCCATCACGGCCTGTTCTGGGACCCGCCCAGACCATTCACCGGAGCCACCCGCCGCAAACTCAAAGTTTGTCTCGAAGGGAATCTGGCCGTCTATAGTTCCCACCTCCCTTTGGACCTGCATCCTGAAATTGGGAACAATGCGCTCCTCGCCTCCGAACTCGGACTTCAACCCACGGGCGGTTTTATTCCCTACGAAGGCAACCCAATCGGTGTACTGGCGGATTGCGACCTGGGCCGTGACACCTTGCGCACACAGCTGGAGCAACTCTTTCCCGGCGGGATCACCGCCATTGAGTGCGGTCCGGAACAACTCGACCGGATTGCCATCCTGACAGGCAGCGGCCAGTCTGCCGTCTCCGAGTTGCTCCCCAACGGAGCCCGGACCCTCATTACCGGCGAACTCAAACAGCAACACTACAATCAGGCCCAGGAACTCGGACTCAACCTTTATTGCTGCGGGCACTACGCCACTGAAGTCTTCGGAGTCCAGGCACTCGCCCGCGAAGCGGCGGAAAAATTCGGCTTGGAATGGGACTTTATCGCCACAGAATGCCCCCTATGAAAACCATTGGCATCCTGAACGGCCCCAACCTCAACCGACTGGGCAAACGTGAGCCCCATATTTACGGAGACACCACACTGGCCGATCTCGAGAAACAACTACAAACCCTCGCCCAAAGCAAAGGTGTCGCGCTTGAATGCTTTCAGTCCAACCACGAAGGGGAACTCATCGACAAACTGCATACCTGGGCCGATGCCGGGGTGGCGGGGATTATCTTCAACCCCGGCGCCTACACCCACACCAGCGTGGCCCTACTGGATGCCGTCAAGTCGATCAGTGTACCCGTTATCGAGGTCCACATCTCCAATATTTACCAGCGCGAGGAATTCCGCCGCCATTCGCTGACTGCGCAAGCCAGCAGCGCTGTCATTTCGGGGCTCGGGCTCTACGGCTATCAGGCCGCCTTTGACTTCCTGTGCCAGTCCTGACTTGTCATCCGCCCCGACTTCCCTTTTAACCCCTACTTCCGCATCAGCCCAGGTGGTGGAATGGTAGACACTGGGGACTTAAAATCCCCTGGCCGCAAGGCCGTGCGGGTTCGAGTCCCGCCCTGGGCACCATGTTGATAATGAGGGGATTGCGATACCCAAGGAGAGAGGGTGACCTTACCCCCAGCACCAAACCACAAAGCGGCGGGGGTCACTCCGGGATCACCCGACCCCGCAGGGACTTTACCTTGCCCTGTTTTTTCTTTGAATCCACCCGCTTGGCCCGTGCCGTCCTGCTCGGACGCGTGGCACGCCGGGCCTTCCTCGTTTTCACCGCCGCACGGATCAGATTTGCCAGCCGTGCCAATACCTCCTCCCGGTTGCGCTCCAGACTTCGAGCGGTCTGTGCCTTGAGCACAATCACCCCGTCCTGTGTTATTCGCTGATCAGCCATTGCCAGCAGACGACCTTTATAAAAATCAGGCAATGACGAGGCTCGAATATTAAAAAACAAATGAGCCGCACTCGATGTCTTGTTGACATGCTGACCGCCTGCTCCCGAAGCACGCACTGCCTGGATCTCAATCTCGGACAGGGGTATGGCGACATTATTTGATAGCTGAAGTACCACGTCCTCAATCTTGCGCGCGCGAGGTCCCATGGCCAGCCGAAAGCAGACCTGTCGATTTTTCTTTATTCCCGGACGAAGGACGCATACCGTAACCCGGCAACATCAGTTGCCATGAGCCAATCCAATTCCATAGACGATTCTTTTTATAAACCGGCGGATGCCTTTTTCCCTGAGAATGCACCCTTCGGGCTGACCTATGACGACGTCACGCTGGCGACCCGCTTTTCGCAGATCCTGCCGCGTCAGACACGGACTGAAACCGCCTTGTCGGAAAGGCTGAGCCTGCCGATCCCGATTATATCGGCGGACATGGATACGGTAACAGAAGCCAACATGGCGATCGCCATGGCCCATAACGGCGGCATTGGCCTGATCCACTACAACATGCCGGAAAAGGATCAGTTGCGGGAAGTGGCCAAGGTAAAAAACAACATTCACGGCCTGATTCAGGACCCGATCAAGGTGAACCCTGAACAGTCTATTGGCGATGTTCTCGATCTGATTGAAGCCAAGGGGTTTAAATTTTCCACCTTCCCGGTGGTGGACAAGGAGAATATACTCCTCGGGCTCTTGCCCGGGCGGGTAGTCAAACAGCGCTACTGGGAAAAGAAAGTCGCAGATGCCATGACCCCCCGCAAGGAGGTCTTCACCATACGGCAAAAATCCATCGCCGGAGACCCGATTGCCGCAGCGGACCGTTTTTTCAACGAGCATCTGGGCATCCATAAACTTCTGGTGGTGGACGATCAGGACCGGCTCTGTGGACTTTTCACCCTGAGCGATATCGAACGGATTACGGAAGAAAGCCGGACCGCGGTAAAACCGGCCCGCGACTCCCAGTTCCGTCTGGTCTGCGGTGCCGCTGTTTCCGCCCCGCGCACTGCGGACGGCGAGCTGGACCGGGATCGCTTTCTGGGCCATGTTTCCGCCCTGATTGAAGAGGGTGTGGACGCCATTGCCATCTCCACCGCCCATGGCCACACCGAAGGAGTGGGAGCCAGTGTCCGCCTGGTCCGGGAGACCTTTCCGGAGATCACGATTATCGCCGGCAATGTCACCAGTGGAGCCGGTGTTGAGTTTTTGGCGGAGGCCGGAGCCAATGCAATCAAGGTTGGACAGGGACCGGGGTCCATCTGCACCACCCGTATCGTGGCCGGTGTGGGCATTCCTCAGCTGACCGCACTCTATGTCGCAAGTAAGACAGCAGCGAAAAAGGGGGTTAAGGTCATTGCAGACGGCGGCATTACCAAGAGCGGGGACATTGTCAAGGCCCTGACCCTGGCGGATGCGGTGATACTCGGAGGCTTGCTGGCAGGGTGCCGTGAGACACCGGGCAACATCATCGATATTAATGGAAAGCTTTATAAGCAATACCGGGGGATGGGCAGCCTTGAGGCCATGAAGGCCGGAAGTGCGGCCCGCTACGGCCATGGCAAAGGAGATAGGCAGTCCAAGGTTGCCGCCGAAGGCATTGAAGCCTTGAAAGAGGTATCAGGGGCTCTGGATACCGTGATCACCCAACTGGTGGGGGGACTGCAAAGCGGCATGGGCTACCTGGGTGCTCCGGATTTGCCTTCGCTCCGGGCGAATGCCCGCTACATCCGTGTCACTCAGGCCGGTATGCGCGAATCTGCCCCGCATGATGTTATCGAAGTCAAGGCAGCCAAAGACTAAGCGAATTCCGTCCCTGAAACAGGCTGGCAGGGCTGCCGATTTAACATTGAAAACATCCGGACAGGGACATACAGTCCCCTCATTCATATTTGCTGCCTACGCCACGCCCCGCGTGGACTCTCCCTTCATCGCTCTCCCTCCCTAGTCGAATCCCATGTCTGAAGCCAAACCATTCATTCTGATCGTCGAAGACGATAAAGATCTGGCCGCCATGCTGGCGGAACAACTTGAAGCCACCGGAATGCACACTCAGGTTTACCATCGGGCCAGTCTTGCCATCCGTTTCCTGAAAAAGCACTTTGCCAACCTGATGCTACTGGATATGCATCTCCCCGACTCCACGGGCTTGGAGGTGATGGAGGCTTTGAGAAAAAACAATATCCAGGTCCCGGTCATTTTTGTCACCGCCAGCGACAACGAGGTGCACAAGGTCAAAGGCTTGGATCTTGGCGGGGATGACTACGTCACCAAGCCTTTCAGCTTTCCCGAGCTCATCGCCCGCATCAATGCCGTGCTGCGCCGATCGGAAACAGCACAGGACCTTCAGTTGACCGAAAGCATCAAACTGACCCAAAAGCCTTTCCATTTCTGTGGGGCAGAGGTCAACCCCGTCAGCATGCAGATTATCTTTCCCAATAAGGTACGTCACAACATCGGGAAAAAAGAACTCGGTATTCTGATGATGTTTGCTTCCAACCCGAATCATGTGCTCACCCGCAGAAGCCTCATCCACGCAGTATGGGGTATCCATGCGGATGTCCGCAGCCGTTCCCTGGATCAATATATCGTCAAGATTCGGAACCTGTACCTGAAAAATGGCTGTGAGATCAAGGGGCTCCGGACCATTCATGGGGTCGGCTATTCCCACGAGCCACCACAAGAATGAGGGTGAAGGGTCGATGAATGACTGCGGATGGGAGGATAGAAAGCCCGAATACTTGGGAATCACCGTTTCCAGAGGAGAGGCAGCATCCACAGGAGCCCCGCCCCGATAGCCAGACTTAACCAGGGGGACAAACCGATCGCCAGGCCGCCATAACCAATGAGCAAGGCAACCAATGCCGCCAGAAGGGCGTATGGCAACTGAGTTTTGACATGCTCCATCGGTTCCAAACCGCAAGAGATGGAGGACACGATCGTCGTATCGCTCAAGGGAGAACAATGGTCACCGAAAACAGCCCCGCCGAAGGTGGCGGCAACGGTGGCCGCGATAACAGGATGGGCCGCTTCGGGGGGCAAACCTGCCGTCAGGCTGAGCGCCGTGGGGATGGCGAGCGGCGTAACCACCCCCATGGTCCCCCATGAGGTTCCGGTGGTGAAAGAAACCCCCATGGCAACAACAAACACCAGCATCGGAAAACTGCCGGCGGGAACACGGTCCCCCATGAATGAAGCCAAAGTTCCCGCCGCATTGAGTTCCTGCAGGGTACTGCTTAGCACCCAGGCGCTGATCAGGATCAGGACGGGAACAAAGAGCCCGGCGACTCCGTTCATAAAAGCCGCACCCGCCTCGCGTTCTCCACCGGGAGAACGGTGGTTGGAGAGATAAGCCACGATGCAGGCCAAGGCACTGGCGACAACCAGAACCAACGCTGCATCCGCCTGCCCGAAAGCAACCGAAGCTTTCTGCCAACTTAAAGGCCACAGGGTATCCGCCCCATTCATGTAGAGCCCTGTCAGCAGGGCCCCGATCAATACGGACAGAGGAACCAGTGCCCGGGCAGGGGATACGCCAGGTTCAGAGCCGGTAAGCACTTCCACCGAGGCGCCCCGCTCCTCTGCTTTCCTCATGGGACCAATATTCCAGTTGGAAACAATGACAACCAACAAAAGCAGCAACGTAAACCAGCAATAGAAATTGTAGGGCAGGGATTGCAGGAACAGAACGTAGGGATTCACCGTTTCTCCATGCGCGGCAAAACCTGCTTCAATCATACTCAGCTGGTAGGCTATCCAGGTGGAAACGATTGCAACGCAGGCCACCGCTGAACTGGTGGTATCGACGATATAAGATAATTTTTCCCGGGAAATCCCCGACTGGTCCGCCAGAGGGCGCATGGACCGGCCAACCAACATGCTGTTGGCGAGTCCGTCAAAGAAGCAGATCAACCCAAGCCCGTAGACGCCGCCCTGTACTTTGCGCGAAGCATTCTTGCCTCCACGGGTCAGACGATACAACAGAGACCGGAGGCCGCCGCCATAATCCAACAAGGCGGCAAAGCCACCAAGCAGGAAAGTAAAAACAACCACACTCACCCGCCAATCGCTCTGCACCGATGGAATCAGGTGTTGTTCAAAAAAGGAAACAAAGGCCAGCAAGGGATTACCGTCATTCAAAAGAATCACCCCCGCCACCGCACCGGTAAGCAATCCCGTCATAACCCTGAGGGTCAAAAGAACAAGGGCCAGAGCCACAAAGCTGGGCCAGAGGCTCATCCATACGGGCTCCCACCACCACACCAACCAGGTCACGGCAAAAACAAGCACTGCCGCCACCCAACGCCAATGAGCCACTTGTACTACCCTGCCCGCAGGTTCCATTGCCGCCATAGAATCAATCAGCTATCCCGAGGCCAGCCGAAAAACGGTGCCATGCCTTCCAGAAGGCCCGGCGATAAACGGCATAGCTCAACAAGGCCATGACAGGAACTGCAATCGCGCCGGGACCGGGTACCAACTGCAGAAGGATCAGGAGCAGAAAAACAATCCGGAGCATCCACCTTATAAAAAGAGTCCGGACTCCATGCAAATAACGGCGATAGCCCGAGACCACCGTGCAACGGTATAATATCACGCCGGGAATCAACCCCAGAATCGGTATTGAACTGAGCAGAAATGCCAGTGGCAATACCCAGAGTAAGCGCCATGATATCCGGTTGGAATAAGCGGCAACAAACTCAGGATCCGCAAAGGCCATATGCCCGCAGTCCGGGCAGGACTGGTCCATGTTGCCGGATTCGAGCCGTTTTGCACACACCGGGCAACGTTGACGCTCAAGCAGGGCCAGAGCCGCGACCTCCCGATCCGTCACCGGCGAGGATGTCGCCTGACCGAACCAGCCCACCTTACGGGCTGCCGTCAGGGTCTCTTGACAGGAGGGGCAGGACAGAGCCGTAGAGCGAACCGTATGACCGCAATGCGGGCAGGGGTGGCAGTCTTTATCCCCCATCCGGCTGAGCTTGCGTTCCACTGCGACCAGTATCGCCAGTACCAGCACGACCAGACCGGCCATCAATAGGGGATAGAGCAGGAGCAGAATAATTCCCCAACCAGCCCATAAATCCTCAAATACACTCAATATCATGCGCAGGCGAAGATCATCATCCGGGTCCGCCTCCATCAGGAAACGATCCAGCCGCTGACGCACTCCGGACAAACCAAAAACCACGATCGCCACCCCGCCGCTGACAACCAACCCCACCAAACTCGCCTGCTGCAGGTGGCCGCCGACAAATTGTGCGTCCTGAACGGAAATGACACCCAGCATGGTCAGGGTTGCGAGACCCGTTTTGCCATAACGGTAAACATGATCCAATAACTCCTGAGCTTCCGGAACCTTACCGGCTATGACTTCACATAGGGCCAGCGTTCCCAGAATCCACAGGCTGATATCACTGGTAAACCAGGAGGGTTCAGATCCGGTCGCGGAAAAAATTCCCAGGGAGGAAATGAACGGAATGGCGTCACCATAACGCAGCAGTAGAGCTGTCACGAAAGCCGGCAGAAAGGCCCGCGATGTGAAAAATCCCATCGCCCCAATGCCAAACAGCAGAACGTTCAAATCCATGGGGATAAGCAACCAGAGCAAACGGTTATTGTCACTGCGAAAAACGGAGTGGACGCTTAATCCGCAGAGGCTTCGAGCCGGAAAACCGTGTCATTGCGACGAACCGGTTCCGGGGTTACGCAGGTAAAGTGCTGCCCCTTGACCACATGGGAAGACGGCACGTCCTCCACCTGCATGGTTTCCAGTGTCCAGGTGACTGCTCCGGTAGTGCGTCCGGTAATCAATAAATCATCTCCACTGGAGATCTCCCCGGCTTGCAACTCGATTTCCGCCACCTGCGCCTTCCGGAAATAATTGTGAACACGGCCGACCTTGACCTTACGCAAAGTGGCCCGGTTCCCAAAGCAGGCCGACCACTCGGCCCCTGTTTTTCCGAGATAGTAGCCACCCTCCCAGAAACCACGGTTGAACACGGAACGAAGCCGATCCTGCCAGCCCTCAACGGTTTCCGGATTAAAAGTATCGTTGCGGATCGCGGCCAAGGCCTCCCGGTAACAGCTCACCACCGTATGAACATAATGGGCTTCACGACCGCGCCCTTCTATCTTGAGTACGGATATACCAGCGGCCAGCAACTCCGGCAGGCAGGCGATTGTTGACAGATCCCGCGGCGACATCACGTACTGGTTGTCAATAACCAGTTCGTCACCAGTCTCCGTATCACGCACCGTATAGGAGCGACGGCAGTTCTGCAAACAGTCTCCCCGGTTAGCCGCATGGTTGTACTGGGCCAAACTCATGTGGCACTTCCCCGAAATAGCCACACAGAGAGCACCGTGAACAAAGGCCTCCAGTTTAACCGGATTGCCGCTCGGACCACAGAGACCCTCCGCTTCAATACGCTCCGCAATGGCCCGTATCTGCGCAAGATTCAATTCCCGCGCCAGCACAAGAACATCCGCAAACTGCGCATAGTAACGGACAGCCGAAAAGTTGGAAATATTCGCCTGAGTTGAAAGGTGCACCGGCAGGCCGACAGCCCGCACCTGCTCAATGACGGCAAAATCGTGGCAAATAATCGCATCCACACCCGACTCCCGGGCGGAATGGCAGAGTGCAGCCACGGCTTCCAGCTCGTCGTCATAGAGGATATTATTGAGCGTAAGATAGGCCCGTACGCCAGCCCGCTGACAACGCAGGACGATCTCAGGCAAATCCGACTCTCCAAAATTCATCGCCGCCCGGGCCCGCATGTTCAGCTTGCCGATCCCGAAGTAAACCGAATCCGCCCCCGCCTTGAGGGCCGCCGTTAAGGATTCCCATGACCCTGCAGGGGCAAGCAGCTCTATCCCGGATTTCTCATCCGCTTGTTGAGGAAGGGAATGTCCCATAATCAAACAAAAACCCGAGTCCCGATCGCAGCTCAATCGTTAAATTTGAGTATGTTTGCGGAGGCTTGCGGACAAGGGAAGCGCTGTGAATCCACACCATATGGTAGCTTGCTACCGGAGGTGAGGTCACCCCCGCTCCTTGGAATTCCGGCTCGGGCAACGGTGCGATCTACGAATTAAGCCAGCAACGGGGCAATCACCAGACTGACGATGGCCATGACATTGATCAAAATGTTCATTGACGGACCGGAGGTGTCTTTCAGGGGATCACCGACGGTATCTCCAACCACACAGGCCTTGTGGGCATCTGAATTTTTGCCTCCGTGGTGGCCATGTTCGACATATTTTTTCGCATTGTCCCAGGCACCCCCGGAATTTGCCATGAAGAGCGCCAGCAGAACACAGCCCAGGAGCGCACCGATCAGCATGCCGCCAAGGGTGGCCGCACCAAAGATAAAACCAATGAGAACCGGAGAAAAAATGGCGATGCAAGCAGGGAGGATCATTTTCTTGAGGGCCGAGTCCGTGGCGATCCGTACACAGGAGGCGGAGTCCGGCTTACTCTTACCCTCCAGCAAACCGGGGATCTCCCGGAACTGTCGGCGGATCTCCTCAATCATTTCCTGAGCGGCACTTCCCACCGCCGTCATCGTAATCGAACTGACCAAAAAGGGAATGAAGCCACCGATAAAAATACCGGTCAGGACCCTCGGATCTGACAACATAAGTACGAAGTCCGGGTTGTTCGTTTTCACCACATTGACAAATGCCGCAATGATCGCAAGGGCAGCCAGTGAGGCGGCTCCAATGGCAAATCCTTTTCCGATCGCCGCAGTCGTATTACCCACTTCGTCAAGGGTGTCGGTGATTTCACGGGTCTCCTTGCCCATGCCGGACATCTCCGCAATCCCACCCGCATTGTCCGCAATGGGACCGTAGGCATCGATACTCATCGTAATCCCAATGGTTGCCAACATACCCACAGCGGCAATTCCCACCCCGTAGAGGCCAACCAGCTCACTGGCTCCAAGAATAATGAGTGCCACTGTGGCCAAGGGAATAACAACGGAAAGCATCCCCACTGAAAGCCCGCTGATCATCACTGTGGCCACGCCGGTTAAGGCAGACTTGGCAATGGATCGCATCGGTTTGCCACCGGTATAATATTCCGTGGAGAGCCCGATAACAATGCCGCCCACGGATCCCAGTAAAACACAAAGCCAGACATTCAAACTGATGCCAAGCCCGGCAACAACCCCGCAGGCCAGCAACACAAAGAGGATGGCCGCTCCTACCGTGCCCGTCCGCAAAGCGCGGGCCGGGTCCAGATTGGAGAAAACTTTGACCAAACCGATTCCTATCATCGAGCAAATCAGACCCGTAGCCGCCAAGGCCAAGGGCAGGAAGAGCAAGACAAATCGCGAGGGAGCCAAACTCTCAAAATCCAACAGTGACAACGTCGCCGCAATAGCCATGGAGGCAATCATCGCATTGCAGTAGGATTCGAACAGGTCCGACCCCATGCCCGCAACATCACCGACATTATCACCGACATTGTCGGCAATCACCCCCGGGTTACGGGGATCATCCTCAGGAATGCCGGATTCCAGTTTGCCCACCAAATCGGCTCCCACATCAGCTGCTTTGGTGAAGATGCCACCACCGACACGGTAAAAGATCGCAACCAGCGAGGCCCCCATGGCAAAGCCGTGAATGATATGAATGTCACGCTCAGTTTCCCCAAAGAAAACAAAAAGTCCCCCGACCCCGAGCAGGCCCATCGACGCCACCGTCAAGCCCATGATGGAACCACCGAAAAAAGCTGTCTTCAGCGCCTGTCCTGCACCTTGCTTGTGAGCCGCCACCGCAGTGCGCACATTCACATGGGTGGCAGTGTACATGCCAATGTAGCCCGCAAGGGAAGAAGCCAAGGCCCCCATGAAAAAGGCCAGCGATTCCCAGGGATCCTTGAAAAACAATAACACCCCTATGCCTACGGCGAAGAGAGTGATCAGCACCAACTCCCGCCGCATGAACACCATCGCACCGGTGTGGATCTCCAGAGCAATCTCGGAAACCCTCCCCTCCCCCCCAGGTTGTACCGCCAGACGACGGTAGATGAATAGTGCTGTGATGAGGCCGGCAAGGCCCATCAGAGGTATAATCCAGGTCAGATTTTCCATAGGGGTGATTTCAATAAAACAGGTTTACTTGTTGAGACAAAGTTCCGTGTTCCGGAGGCCAATAAAATGCAACCGCTATCAATAGCCACGACTGACCCGCGCAGAGTTCCACCAGAGATAATGATCGCGTCGCAGAGTATCTTCTGCCGGAAGCGGGTAATAATGCATGCCTCCGGCATCTCCGACAAAAAGTCCGCTTCGTATCATATAAAAAGGCACCTCCGGACTAGGCTCCCGGTTGACGATCTTGGTACGGTGGTCAGGGTGCCGGTGAATGTAGTGCAGACACTGCTTCAAATGCTCCACGTTCCGGTAAGGCAACGGTTCCCCCCCAACCGCCTCCGGATCCTCCGCCAATCCTCCCAGGCGCAAATCCATGAAGGCCAGACGCGGAACCGAAACCAGAGGCTCCGGCGATGTGACAGACCGGCAGAAAGCCGATGGTTCGAGGCGACTTGCGACCCGCGGATATACCGGCCCCAGCTCCTGATAAAGATAAAACAGGTCCTTACTTCCTTCATCCCACTCCGCCTGTTCCAGTTCCAAAGTGAAACCGGCCGATGTGGTCAAGTAAGCATTGCCCAAGGCGGCCAGCGGCACACGGGCCAGAACATTGTGGATGGCAACATAAACCGACATGCGCGGGGAACCGTCCGGATGCGGCTGGCATCGCTCCCGCCCCTCCTCAACCCGAAGCGCCGACAAGTCCGCATCCTGCCGGACCGTAAAAAAAACGGCCGGGCCCTCCGATTGACGCTTGGTCCCATTTGCCAGGTACATCCCGAACCTGTCGGGTGGAAGATGGGAAAAAATCAGTGCTTCAGGAATTAACGAGAGGTAGAGATAGGTTTCCATGGGGGTAAATATGGATTAGACATGCTCTTCGGAGAGAATCTTCTTCATGGAGTCGAACTATCTGACCCCGCAAGCTGCCCGAAAATACTTATTATATCCATTAGCCCTAATGTTAGGTTACCTCTCCTGTCAATGAATTATTCGGTTACTTCGCCCCGCCCCCCAAAAAAAAGCCTTTGTCTCATAGAAAATCAATAACTTGAAAATTTGTGAATGAAAACAGACTGGCTGGCTGGATTCGCCAACAAACCACGCTCTAACAAGCGCAGCTTCGTAACCATCTTCATAAACGAAGCGGCGAAGCTCGAACTGCTCCCGCAGGTGCATCGCCGCTTCGCCGCCCAAATGGACCTTTGCTACTGTACTTTAATCTGACGCGGTTTAACTTCCTCCGCCTTGGGCAGAGTTAACCTGAGAATTCCATTTTCCACTTTCGCGGAAATGGCATCCACACTAACCGGAACATTGATTTCCAGCACCAGCCGGTAATCTTCCTGGGAAATCTCACGGCGCAGCGTCCGCCACCCCTCCGAAACCGGGTTGCCTGTCCGGTGAGCCAGTATCGTCAGTGTGCCGTCGTCAAGGGACAACTCCACACCTGATTTCGATACACCGGGAACATAAACCTCCACCGCATAGTGCTCACCCTGATCAACAATCGTATACCAAGGGAGGCGATAAACCTTGTCACGAACCTCAGCCGGACGTGTTTCCTTTGTTTTTGCCACTTGTGTACTCATAACGATCACTCCTTTCTGTTCACTTATTTAACTTCGATGCAGCGCGGCTTGTGGGCTTCCTCCTTCGGAAGGGTCACCGTCAGCATTCCATCCGCAAAAGTGGCTTTGATTCCGTCGTGGTTGACCCCTTCAGGAATGGTCAATGCCCTTTCAAAACGGTAGGTACGTTCCGTGTCCCCCTGCTTCTGCTGCCGTTTCGCCTCAATAGTCAGGACACCCTTTTCATAATGAAGCGTCACGTCCCCCTTCTGGACACCAGGCAGTTCCGCCCTGACGTAATAATGGTCCTTGTCTTCATAGACGTCAGTGGCCGGAACATTTGTGTAAGGGTCCTGCTCCAGCATGCGCCCCCAGCGACTGAAGACCGGTAAATCCAAATCGAACAAGCGTTCAATCTGTGACAAATCCGGCAAAGCCGAAAAATACGTTTCTCTCTTCATCATAACATCTCCTTTCTTGCTTGGTTAATGGTTGGAACCCCTACTCTATTGCAAATTCCATACCAAAGCCTTCAATATCTCAAATCATTGATGAATAGGAAGATACGATCACTAACAAAGAAGACGTATGGGACATTTTTACCCACACAAGTAGCCAAATCAGAGTGTCCGCCACAAGAGCGTGCACAAATGGCACACTGCTATTGCAATCACGACAACCGTTACGCGACCCCGCTTATCTCACAAGATATGCGGGCTAGGATATCATGCGGTGGCGGCAAATAGTGAGCTGCAAAGGTTCGTT
>CAZCJJ010000025.1:0-30037 GCA_964499045.1 uncultured Opitutales bacterium
TCCGGGCATAGGCTCCCGGCATATTGGCCACACAATAGTGAATGATATCCTCCTCCACAAAAACGGGGTCGCTGTGGGTGGTTGCTTTGGATGTTTCCGAACAGCCACCTTGATCGATGGCAATATCGACAAACACCGATCCCGGCTTCATGCAGCGCAACATATCACGGCGAATGAGTTTAGGCGCTCTGGCGCCCGGAAGCAGGACCGCCCCGATCAATAGATCGACAGATGGCAGCGCATCCATCAGGTTTTGCTCGTTGGAATAGAGGGTGTGGGTCGCCGAATGCATGGCGACATCAATAAAGCGCATTTTCTCCTGGTCCACCTCAAGCACGGTCACATCCGCCCCTAGACCCAAGGCCATGCGGCTCGCATTCAGACCGGATGTACCACCACCCAAAACCATCACCTTACCTGGCAGGACCCCGGGTACGCCACCAAGCAAGACGCCCTTTCCCCCTTGAGGACGGGCCAGGTAATAGGAGCCGACCATGACAGACATCCGTCCGGCTATCTCACTCATCGGCTCCAGTAGAGGCAGACGACGTCCACTCTCGACTGTTTCATAGGCAAATGCCGTCACCTTCCGTTCACAAAGCATTTGTGCCACCCCCGGATTGGCGGCCAGGTGCAGGTAGGTGAACAGGATCTGATCACTGCGGAAACGGTGGAATTCGGCCGGAAGCGGCTCCTTCACTTTCAGGATCATATCTGATCGCTCAAATACCTTGTCGGCATCAGCGACAATCTCAGCCCCAGCCGCCTTGTAGGATTCATCGGTAAAACCGCTGCCCAGCCCGGCACCACTCTCAATCAGGACCTGGTGCCCTTGATTGACCAGCATCCTGACTCCACCCGGTGTACAAGCCACCCGGTCTTCTTTTTCCTTAATTTCACGAGGAACGCCTATGATTGTAGCCATTTGATTATAATTTTTAAGTTTAAGCGAGTGATTTTGCCCCTGGTTTTTCCCAAAAGTTATCAGACCTCCAGAAAACGTTTCTCCCTCCAGGACTGATAGGCCAGCTCGGTCACCTTGGCGATATGAATAGCCTCCGTTACCCCATTGATATCAAAGGCTTTCCCTTCTTTCAGGCATGAATGGAAATAGCTGAACTCTGCCGCATAGGGATTCACCGGGTCATACCCAACCGGTTGGTAAGCTGCGGATTCCGAGCGTTGCTGTCCGGGATCATAACCGGAATCAGTTGCCAGGCTAACCATACGGAGGTTACCTCCCGACTCCTGGCCTATGGTCCCTTCCGCCAAAATGGCCCCCGCATCCCCATATATTTCCAAACGATTGAGCGATGCTTCATCCCGGAGGCAAAAAAAGGAATCCACCGTCGCATGACAACCGGACTCAAACCGGAGCAAGGTCGTCGCGGAATCCTCGCTGCGGTAGCGATGAACCTGATTGGTGGTCATGGAAAAGACCCCGCTGATACGGTCGCCGGTCAAATAGCCCAACAGACTGAAACAGTGGGTCGCCATGTCGATAAGCGAGCCGCCGCCGCCCATGGAAGGATCCTGCCTCCAGGCGCCGGGAATCTCCGGATACCAGCAGGAAAGCTGAGCCCGCATCGAAACAGGCCTGCCGATCGCACCTTTCATGATCATCTCACGGACCTTATGGTGCGCGGCATGGAAATTCATCATATAGCCCTCCATCAGGGGCACCCCATGTTGTTGGCACAAAAGGCAGGCTTCCCTGGCCTCTTCCAGATTGCGCCCCAAAGGTTTCTCGCAGAAGATGGCTTTACCGGATTCAGCAGCCAGCCGGATATGTTTCAGGTGAAGGAAAACCGGGGAGGCAATATAGACGGCCTCCACTTCCGGGTCTGCCAGCAATAGAGCCTCTTCCGAATAGTAGCGGGCGATGGAAAATTCTCCGGCGATCTCCTCTGCCCCTGCCACATCCATGACCGCAACGACCTCGACATCCGGATGATCAACGAGTGCCGGCAATACCCGTCTCCGGGCAATTCCACCGGCACCCAATACTCCTACTTTCAATTTGTTCATGGAATAGTGATAAATGGTTAACTTTACTTATTGGCAGAGCTTGCGGGCTGAGTCAATGACCGCCTTCTCCAGATAGTCCACCTGCTCCTCAGAGAGTCCATAAAGTGGCAGGTGCGTGTACTCTTCGAAGAAAGCTTTTTCAGCATTGGGACATGTCGCCTTGATCGCTGCACAATCATAACCGAATTCCTCAAAAATCTTGTAATGGTAAAGTGGGCAAAAGTGGGGAATCTGGGTTACACCCCGACTGTTTAACTCTTGCTTCATCGCCTGAATCCCCCCACGGATGCTGCCATCCACCCGGAGTAAGAACAGGTGAAAGGTCGCACCAAAATCGTCGCTGTCCAAGGGTCCGGGTATGATACCGGGAATCCCGGAAAAAGCACGGTGCAGACGTGCGGCTACCCTTCGACGTTCAGCGGTTACTTCGGCATTCTGACGCATCTGACGCATCAGCGCCACCGCTTGTATCTCCGTGGTGGAAAAATTACCGGCGGCATAGCAGCCACCCGGGGAACGGATAGCCGTCACATTGTAAAGCCAGTGTTCCGGTGGTTGGGTCTTTAAATCAAAACCACAGAACCTTGCTTTGGGAAATTGCTCGCCGAGGTCATTATTGCTCACAAGCACCCCACCTTCGCCGAGGGATGTGATATTTTTAACTTCGTGAAAACTGAAGGCGCCATAATCCCCAACCGTACCCAGGGCCTTACCCTTGTATGTGCCACCGAAGCCGTGTGCCGCATCCTCAATGACCGTAATACCCTTTTCCCGGGCCATGTCCATGATCGGATCCATGTCCACCGGATACCCTCCGATATGCACCGGAACAATCGCCTTTGTCCGCGATGTAATTTTGGAGGCAACATCCGCGGGATCCATATTGACCGTATCGCGCTGAACATCCGCGAAGACAACCTTGGCTCCCTTCCTGAGCACCGGACTGGCTGTCGCGATAAAAGTGATGGCCGGGATGATAACTTCGTCTCCCGGCCTAACTCCGGCCAAGTCCAATGCGATATCGTAGCCGGCCGTCCAGTTGACCACAAAAGAGGCGTGTTTGGCATTCAACATATCCCTCGCCAGATCCTCCACCGCCTTGACCTTGCTCCCCAGTGAGAGTTTCGTCGCTGGCCTGCCATCCTTGAAAACGCCTCCCAGTGCCTTTTCCACTGCTGCCATACCCGATTCATAATCAGCGGCATTCTCGCCCGGAGTTACCAGAAAACGTAAAATATCCATGGCCAGCCCCAAGTCCGGCTTCACCCCTACAGCATCCCACGGAACCCTGGCATTGCCTGTGTTATAACGAAAATCACTCTTCTCCTGCTGCTTCATGACTGCTCCTTTGTTTTATGATGATTCGACAATAAAACCTCCTCAAACGGAGTAAGTCAACCAATATCGTTACGATTATGAGTTATATATGATTTTTTTGTTGCCTTAATCTATCTTTTCATTACGTTATCGTTTCATATTTATGTTTCAGAAGATCAGATTGCGCTCCATCATCCTGGAAGAGTCTATTCGCAGGACAAAGGTAACACGCCGGGAAATAGCCGGGGTTTCCGGGACGAGGCTTGCCAGTGTAACGGAGGCGGTGAATTCGCTGTTGGAAGAGGGCTTGCTGGAAGAGCCTACACGGAAAGGAATCAACACGGGTCGAAAGGCACCCCACCTGAGCTTGTGCGGGGACTACGGCCACTTCTGGGGGATCGGCCTAGGCCAGAAAGAGATCCATATGGTACTCATTGATGCCGCAGGCAACGTACTCACCATGGAGGAAACTCCGCTAACCCACTCGTCAAAACCCGAGGTGATCTTTCAACAGATAAGCGATGTGGGGATGGATCTCATTGGACGTCTGGAAAACAAGGGAGAAATCAAAATTCTGGGAGCTGGTTTCGCTGACCCTGGCCTGGTGAATGAAAGCCAGGGTATTTCTATCAAGGCTGTCAATCTCCCCCACTGGGAAAACATCGCCACCGAGGATGAGGTCAGAGCCCGACTGGGTTGCCCGGTCTATCTCCGGACTGAGATGGCTTCCCGCGCCTACGCTGAACGTCTGCTGGAAGGTAGTTGTGACTCAAGCGGCACCTTTCACCTCTATGTCGGCCATGGCGTTGGCGGTGCCTACACCCGCGGGCTGGAACTCTTTGCCGGCGACAGTTCATGCCCGATGGAAATAGGCCATCTTGTTGTCGAAGAAAACGGGGCACTCTGCCAATGCGGCAACCGGGGATGCCTTGAGGCCTATGCCGGACCAGATGGTATTGCCCGACGCATAGAACAGCTGAGAAACAAGGCCGTGCACTCCTTGCTGGTAGAAGCCCCCTATTCACCGGAACATTTTGTACAGGCAGCCCTGCAAGGAGACAAAGCAGCTGTCCGCCTGGCCATCGAAACAGCCCAATATCTGGGGAAAGCCCTCGCGGCTACAACCAACTTGATCAATCCGGCACGGATCAGCCTGAGCGGCACCCTCTTTGGCCTACAGGACTTGCTCCTTCCCGTCTTGCGCCAGTCGCTGACTCTCCACTGCCTGCCTCAGGCTTTGAATCAACTCGAGTGGCACGTATCCGAATTGAAAGACGAAGCTCCAGCCCTCGGTGCCGCCCTCATTGCGCGACACTGCATCCTAAGGGATCGGGCGGCGCTAAAAGCGTCCAACTGAATTATGCTTCAACGGGGACCGGGAATATAATGATCAATAAGTTTACCCTCGCGGCTGATCATCTTCAGGTCCTGTGAATCCCCCTGAATGCTCAGAAGAATAAAATGCCGCATGGATTGTGATTTTTCGAGATACCACGTTTCATCAGCCGGATGCACTTCCCGCTCGCCTACTCCCCAGGCTCCATCGCCAACATAGACAATGCCGGTTTTATCCTCAACCCCGCCCCGGATAGGAACGGTCCGCTTATAGGCATGGTCATGGTTTTCAAAGGCGACGCGAACACCATACTTCTCAAACAGGGGTACCCAATGTTCCCGCACCCGGCTGATGATCTCGCCATCAAAGGAGCGTACTGAAGGATAAGCCGGCACATGGTAAACGGGATATACGTGAGGGACGTCCTTCCGTTCACTCAGCACCTGTTCAAGCCAAGCCGTCTGTGTCCCCTGTATTGGCCCGGAATGGTCGCTATCCAGAAAGATCAGGCTCATATAGTCGCCAAAATCAAGAACTCCGTAGCCGGGATGTCCGGGAAAGGCATGGAGATTGTAATAGTAAGGGGCAATCGCCTCGCGAAAAGCATCGGAGTCTTCATAGGCATCCACTCCCCTGTCATGTCCCCAATAGTAGCCACCCCGTATTTCGTGGTTGCCGATACCCATGAGAACAGGAACAACCCGCCCATCATCGGTTATCAGCGTGTTCACCATTGCATCAAAGAACTCGTACTCGCGGTCGAGCCGGTCTTCCCGCCCATCGGAATAGGCAAGGTCCCCTCCCCAAACGATGAAATCCGGGTCAAAACGCATCGCTTCACGGTTCACCTGTTCCATCCAGTCTTGGCGGTGCCGAACATCTCCACCAATCGCAACGCGTATCGGACGATAAGCCGTCGCGGGCATAGTCCGGAACTTGTAGAGGGGACTGTCCTGACCGGGTGTAATGTTGCTGAGTCGGAAGCTATATTCTGTTTCCGGCTCCAAGCCGGTGATTTCCACGGTGTGAACGATACGGTCGGAAAAAACCATCGGATGACTCTCCGCCTCAATCACATTAACCGAATCGCCATCAACGGGACCATATTCCACCGCAACCACCCCCGTATCTCCCTCCGTATGCCACTGAATCGTCATTGTGCTAGTCGGATCATCCTGCCAGGAGAGATACAGTGCGACAGGGCGCACCCCGGCCGCTGCCACGGTTTCATCCGTTTCTGCTAAAAGCCAGGCTGGAGCAAAAAAACAAAGAACGGTTACAAGCCAAAAGCGCTTAAACGAAGAAGAGGGGGTAACAATTATTCTTTTCATAGGAGTAAAACAGATAGCATGGAGCAAAGGGTCAAGGGTTATTCGGGAAAGCACTAAGGAGGTTCCGAATCCAACTACCAGTCCAAGACCCCAATACCCGGGTAAAAGCAAAACCCTGCACGATTTTTCTCGCCCAGGGCTTTAAAAAACATTAACAATACTCACTATGGAAAACGGGCCTCAACGGGTTCCGTCGGGGGTTGAGAAAAGACAGCAAGACGGAAAGCCTGACTTAAGGATCTGGTTAAGCCAAACCCTCATGGATCTGGTACCACGTTTTGTCTTGGACCACACCGGGCACCTGCTCGCCGCCAATCAGGCCTTTGCAGACCTGTTCGCACTTCCCGGCCCTTTTCTGGCAAGCTCCTCCGAACTGGTGCCACACCGCTGGCCCCCTTTCTGCCTTGATGGTGAACGCTTCACCCATTTCTTCCGGAAGGATCCCCACGCACCGGGCTGCCTGGTCACTCCACACCGCTTTCAGGAACACTCGCCCTGCTTTGCCCTCTGCTGGCGTCCCTGGCAAATGGTGGACGGAAAAATTCTTTATCAAGGTTGGGCCTCAGCTATTAACAGTCCAACCTGTGCCCAACCATCCCTCCATTTTCACAACTCACACCGGCTCATCTTTGCCATCCTCAGTTGCATTCCCGATCCTGTTTTCGTGAAGAATGAGAGTGGGGTTTACAGCCTGATCAACCCGGCATTTTCCCATCGAATCGGTCTCCCAATCTCCGCTATACTCGGCAAAACGGATTTCGAACTGATGACCGCCCCAATCGCCCGGCAAAGTATGGAGATAGACCAGAAGGTCATTCATACCCACCTGACACAGGAGTACGAACAGCAGGAAACGGATTCGGATGGCCAAACCCGGCTTTACCAGATACGAAAATCTCCCTTGCTCACGACTAAAGGCGATTTGGTCGGCATTCTGGGCATTTGCCGCGATGTCACTGAATTGAGAAAACAGGCAAAGAGCATGCAGGATATCCAGATAGGGGCCGAACATGTCCTTCTCGAAAAAGCTGAACTGCTCGAATTGGCCTCCCACGACTTGAAAAGCCCTCTCTCCGCAATGGTCGAGGTTCTCGCCACCTTACAAAAATCATTGCAAATGAAAGCGGAAAGCAAACAGACCCCCTCCGCAGAGGACATGGACATGTTAGAGGTTTCCCTTGGTTCAACTGAGCACATGCTTCGTCTGGTTTCAGATCTTCTGCAAACCTACCGCATTCAGCACGGAAAGCCAGCGGCCCAAAACGGCGAAGTCATCAACCTGTCTGCTCTCGTTAAACAGGTCATCGACCTAAATACTCCCCACGCCAGAAAAAAGCGGATCAAGTTGAACACCTCCTACCCTGAGCCGTGTCACCTCAGGGCTGACGCCGACCGGATCCGTGAGGTCCTTGACAATCTGGTCAATAATGCGATCAAGTTCTCGAAACCACGATCCGAAGTGTCTATTGATGTGGAGGTAACCGGAGACAAGGTCCACCTCCAAGTCACCGATCATGGCCCCGGTCTGACCGAGGAGGATCAGGAAAAGTTATTTCAACGTTACACCCCCCTTTCGGCAAAACCCACCGGGGGCGAGAGTTCGACCGGACTCGGTCTGTGTATCACCAAAAAACTGGTGGAGCAGCATTCCGGGCGTATCTGGGCTGAGAACCGCCCCGGCGAGGGGGCCGCCTTCCATGTTGAATGGCCCGCCCCTTGACCGGACGACTTGCTGCGTAACGAAGTGAATACGCAGGAAAACGAAGGAACGGTGATCACGACAACGAAAAGAATGGGGCCGGAATATCCATTGCTCGCAGCAGCGGTATTTTATCTGGCAGCCGATGGGATGCATCCCCTGTTGGAGTCCCGCCTTCAGGCGGCCTCCAAGCAGATGAGTGGAACCGCATAAATGCGGAACTCCAACCAAAACGCACAGCTAAAATGCCTCTGCCTCAGGCCACGCGTTCGACGAATAATTCCGGAGGATTAGGCCGCTTCGGTGCCAGACGGTAAGCTGCCCTCAGGTATTCCAACGCATTATCGAGTTTGGACTCGTCGTTGTAATGAATCATCATGAGGGGCTCTCCCTGCTTAACCTGGGTCCCCACCTTCTTAATTTCGGAAACCCCGACGGCAGGATCCATTTTGCCCTTCTTGTTGATAGCCAGCATATGCACACCCCGGGCAATCATTCCCGCATTGATGGTGTGCACATAGCCGCGCTTGGGAGCCGGAAGTTTACGGATATACTTGGCTTTCGGAAACTTTGAAGGATCGTCCACATAGGAATCATCCCCGCCCTGAGCACGGATCATTTCCTTGAATTTCTCCAAAGCGGTCCCATCCGCAAGGTGTTTCTGAACCGTTTGTTTCGCTGAAAGCGTGGAACCGGCAACTCCGGCCAGGCGGACAATTTCCATGCCCAACTTGAGGACCAGCTCCTGCAGATCCTCGGGACCTTCGCCTTTAAGCAAGGCAATCGCCTCCTGAAGTTCCAGCCCGGTACCCACGGTATCTCCCAGAGGCTGGTTCATGTCCGTTACGACAGCCACACAGCGACGCTTCATGCTGCGTCCCACACGTGTGATACTTCGGGCAAGTTGCTTGGCCTGTTCAAGATCCTTGATGTAACTTCCGTTCCCCCATTTGACATCGACGACCAGCCCCTCCGCACCCTCGGCCAATTTCTTAGCCAGAATGCTTCCGGTAATCAAAGGCAGGCTGGGCACGGTGGCGGTGCTCTGACGCATCTGATAAAGAATGGAATCCACCGGTGCGATTTCCGGATGCTGTTCAATGATGGCGCAGCCTACATCCTCGAGCTGTTTGATGAAGCCCTTGAGGTCGAGCTTGTCATTGAGCTTGGGGATAGCAGAAAGCTTGTCCAAGGTACTGATGACGAAATTCTCGTCGATCCCGTTCATGGAAGGCATAATGACGCCGCAGGCGGCAGCCAGAGGGGCCAGAACCAAAGTAGTCTTATCACCAACGCCGCCCGTCGAGTACTTGGCGATCTTGGGTCTCGTTATCCGGGAAAGGTCGATAACCTCACCGGAGAGCATCATCTCCTCGGCAAAAGTCGCCGTTTCCTGGGCGGACATTCCCTGAAAATAAACCGCCATGGCCAAGGCTGCCATCTGAAACTCAGGCATCTCCTTGTCCAGAATCGAATCAACGATAAACCGTATTTCCTCCTCGGTGAACTCTCCACCATCGCGCTTTTTCTCAATCAGGTAAGAGAAAGACGGTTTAATGAATTTCCTTGAAGCCAGTAAACTTTTTTGTGCCATTATGTTACGGAATAGATGTGAAATCGCTGGGCCTTGATGGCCATAAACCTTTAATGATTAGATGATTAAGCAGGGCTTGTCGAGCCTTTTCTTATCGATGGGCTAATATCCCCCTTTATTCATCACCCGAATCCTTGCTTGACCCGCTATTTTCCGACCCTTTGCTGAAGTCCATGCAAATGGCGTTTGATCTGGCTGACACCCTGAATGAGTCCATCCGTGAGGTGGCCCTGACCCTACCCGGATTTTCCGACTCTTTTTCCGCGGAGGTCAGGCCGGCGGACCCCCGTTTCGGGGATTTCCAGGTCAACGGAGTGCTTCCCTATGCGAAGAGGGAACGCAAGAATCCGCGCCAACTGGCTACAGATTTGGCCGAAGCCCTGAGGGCCTCCGACCGTTTCCCCGAGGAGCGGATGACACTGGAGGTCGCGGGTCCGGGTTTCATCAACATTACATTCACACCTGGCTTCCTGCTGGGTTGGCTGAAACGTTTTGCCACACTGGTTGATTTTCAACAGGGTGCCGGTACGCGGCTGGCCGGAAAAACCGTGGTGGTGGACTACCCCAGTCCCAACACCGCCAAACAGATGCATATCGGCCACCTGCGACCAATGGTGATCGGTGAGGCCATCCAGCGTATACTGCGTTTTCTCGGGGCCACTGTTATACGGGACAATCATATCGGTGACTGGGGAACCAACTTCGGGACCCTTATCATGGCGATCAAGCGTGAGGGCGTTACTCTCGACGGAAGTCATCCGGATGAACTTTCCCGTTTGGAGAAGCTTTACAAGCAGGGCACCGCCTGGGAACAGGAGGATCCGGCACTCCGCGATGTTTCCAGGGAGGAATTGTTGAAGCTTCAGCAAGGGGATCCTGAAAACGTGGCCCTGTGGGAGAAAATTGTCGCGGTCAGCAATCAGGCTTTTCAGCAGACTTACGACCTGCTTGGGCTCCAATTTGAGCATACATTGGGAGAAAGCTTTTACCGTGACAAAGTCGAACGCATTTACCGCGAACTTACAGAAAGCGGGTTGGCTGAAGAAAGTGAGGGTGCACTGATTGTACTTCACCCCGAGCATCCCCGATTCAACAAGCAGCCATTCATCATCCGCAAGAAAGACGGAGCCAGTAACTACGCCTCCACCGATTTGGCAACCGTGCTGTACCGGGTTGAAAATTGGAAGGCGGATGAAATTGTTTACATCACCGATGGCCGTCAGCAGGACCACTTTCAGCAGTTGTTCCTGACTGCGGAAAAATGGTTTCGGCATCAGGCCTATCCCCTGCCGGAGTTGCGCCATGTCTGGTTCGGCACCATTTTGGGAGACGACGGCAAGGCGATCAAAACACGTTCGGGCGAACCGATCCGGCTCAGGGAGTTTCTCAATGAGGCTGTGGACCGGGCCTATGCGATTGTTAAGGAAAAGAATGCCGATCTGGCTGAGGACGAAATGAGGCAGATTGCCCAAGTGGTGGGGCTGGGTGCAGTCCGCTATGCGGATCTTTCCCAGAACCGGACGAGTGACTACGTCTTCTCATGGGACAAACTACTTTCCTTCGAAGGCAACACGGCCCCCTACCTCTTGTACGCAGTTGCCCGCATCCATTCGATTTTCAGGAAGGCGGGGGTTCTGCCGGAAACCCCGGAAACCGCTAACCAGGCAGGCGAATTGGAAACGCCGGAGGAGATTGCGCTGGCCCGCAAGCTTCTCGGGTTTCCCAGTGTGCTCAGTCTCGCAACCAACGAACTCCGTCCCCACTTCCTTTGCACCTATCTTTTTGAGCTGGCTGGCGAGTTCAGTACGTTTTACAACGCGAGCAAGGTGATCGTGGAGGAACCGGAAATCCAGGCCCGCCGTCTGGTCCTTTGCTCCCGGACCCTCGCTATTCTCGAAACCGGGCTGCACTTGCTTGGAATCCCCACCCTCCAGAGAATGTAACCTGCCATGCTCTTCCAACTGACACCCAGGGAACGCCAGACACTCAGTGTTGTCCTCCTTTTATTGGCTTTGGGTCTAATCGGTCTCGTTTTCCTCTAACCCAATATGCAACTCATACATCCGCCCAAAACCTACCGTCGTAGCTGCGCTCGTGAGAGCGTGGCTTCAGTCAGGCCCAGCTCCACGTTCTTACGAACGCAGCTACATTCCATTTCACCCCTGCCAACCGCTTCATTCATGCGGATAATCATCGCTTTCATCACAACCTTTCTACTCGTCACCTTGCCCCTGCATGCCGACTGGCAACCGGGTTATGCCTCGGTGGACAGTTTCTCCGGGAACGTCCGGATGGACGGACAGACAGGGAATCTGGTCAAGCATCAGGCGTTTGCACCGGATGGAGTCAGCCTGACAACCGGACGGAATAGTTTCCTTTCCCTCGTCTTCTCGAACGGAATGAGCATTCACATGGGGGCTTCTTCCGAACTAAGGGTTCTTGAATTCGCTCAACAGCCTTGGCAAGCGGGTGAAAATAACCCGGACTTTGAACCTTCAAGGTCACGGATAAAAATTCAGTTGGTCCAAGGTGATTTTGCCATCACCCAGCGGCAGGCTTTCCCGACCTCGGAGATTGTTTTTGTTGTACCACAAGGCACGATCGAAACGCTTTCGCCCGCCATTTACATCAATTTGCAAGCCACCGAATCCGCTCTCTTTGTTCTCGAAGGCCGTGCCCTCTTTCATCCGCGCTCGCACGCTCGCCGGGATTTTGTCCAGTCCGGACAGATTCTGGACCTGGACCACGCCCGACAGGGGGTTGGCGGTCTTGCTATCAACCGGATCAGTTATGGGCAGAACAACACGATTCAGGAACTGCTGACCCGTTCCCGCTCCGCTGCGGCCCGCACTGTATTCATTAAAGAAGGCGACACCCTTCAGGCCAGAGCAGTCAGGCCCGCCCGTTTCTTTGACCGGCGGGCTGTCTATGATCCGATGATACGCTGACCATGATCTCCCGTTTTCTTCCTCCGGACTTCAGCCCAGGGCGTCCCATTGCGGTGATTGCCGGAAGGGGGCGCTACCCCATCCTCACGGTTGAGCGAATCCGCGCCCACGGTCTTGAGGCCAAGCTCATTGCTTTTGAAGGCGAAACCGAAGATTCCCTGCTGGACAGCTTCGATCCGGCAGACAGGGCAGTCATCAAAGTCGGTCAACTTGGCCATATGCTCAAAGCACTCAAGCGGAATGGTTCCGCCTACGTTGTGATGGCCGGGCAGATCACGCCCCGCAAACTCTTCAAAGGACTGCATCCCGACCTTAAGGCCATTACGATTCTGGCCAGTTTGAAGGAGCGGAATGCGGAAACCATTTTCGGGGCGATTGCGAGAGAGATTGCGGACATAGGGGTACACCAGTTGGATGCACGTGTTTTCCTGGATGACCAGTTGGCGGATACCGGTTGCATGACTGGCGGCACCTTTAAAGTGGAAACGGATGTTCTGGAACATGGAATCCACATCGCACGGGAAGTCGCCCGTCTGGGAATCGGACAAGGCGTCGTCGTAAACCGGGGCACGGTACTGGCGGTTGAGGCATTTGAAGGAACCGACCCGATGCTTCGCCGGGCCGGTACCTTTACTGCCCCCTCTCCCCTCTTTGTCAAAACCATCAAGCCCGGCCAGGATTTCCGTTTTGACGTGCCCGTTTTCGGCACCCGCACCCTCGACGTCATGGACGAAGCCAATATCCGCTCCGCCGCAGTCGAAGCCCACAATACCCTCATTCTGGATAAGCCGCTTGTTCTGGAATACGCCCGCAAGCTGAAAATCCAGCTCTACGGTTTCTCTCCAGGACAAAATTCTGTATAACTGGATAGTTATGATTTTGAGTTAGTTATAAAAAAACTCGCAAGCCGCCCCCTTCTCCGTTTTGTTGGAAACCCTGTTTTTCTGTTTTCGCAGTACGCTTCTTACACATTCAACGCTCTCACCCATGACCTCATTCCCGTCTGCTTCCAAGCCGAAGCCTGCAGGGTTTGCGCTGGTACTTGCGCTTACCCTCATGAGCTTTGTTTTTCTTCTAACGATCAGCCTGGCACTCTTTATCCAGATCGAGACCAGTGCTGCCAGCCAGCAAAAGCAACAGGAGCAGGCGCGGCAAAACGCACTGTACGGATTATCGATTGCGATGGGAGAGATCCAGCGGCTGGCCGGACCGGATCAACGGATCACGGCACACGCCACCATTCTCAACGATCCTGACATCAAGAACCCCTACTGGGTTGGGGTCTGGGATACGACGGAGGCGCTCGACAACAGCAATGCCGCAACACGGGAGGCCTCGGTTCTCAGTTGGCTGGTGAGTGGCAACCAGGGGCGCGGACCATCAGACGGCAATTTCCTATCCGCCCTCAATGACGATATTGAAGATGAGGATAACACCGTGACCCTGGTGGGTGAGCAATCGGTGGCTGATCCGCTTCACCATGTTCATGTCAGGAAGTTGCCTGTCAAAAGCAGTTCCTCTGCTGAAGGAACGGGACATTTCGCCTACTGGGTGGGGGACGAGGGGACCAAAGCTAAATTCAATCCCCCCGGTTCCGCTGACGATCTGTTGGATGATGAGGAGTCGGAAGAAGCCGTGGACCCGGTTCACTACAAAACCCTATTTTCCTACCCCACCAAAGTAGCACCGGAAACGCTGACTAATTGGGCGGGACTGCTCACCAACCCGTATGAACTGGAAGGAACCGTTTCCCGCGATCAATTGGATTTGTTGAACGGAAATTCCGACTTATTCCGGAGGACTCATTTTCACACCCTGACCCCCTACTCCACTGGCGTCCTGACCAATGTTCGTGACGGTGGACTAAAGCAGGATCTGAGCATTTTTCTGGAGAACGGATCACAGCCAGCATTGGACGATCACCCCGGCCTGGGCGTCGGTGAGCCCCTCGGCCATTCCGACTCTACTTTCGGACTGCTGCACTCGTGGTTCCTGCTGGGCATGGATGCTGAAGGTTTTTCGCCTGAGCTCAGTGTTCGCGGACAAACTGATGAGGAAGTCGGCATTTATCCGGTTCTAGCCCGGGTACAGGTCCATACCACTTTCAGTGTTTACAGCGATGTCGGCGGCTACGCTCTCCGCATGCACCTCCACCCTATTGTCAGCCTATGGAATCCCCACAACATTGAATTGGGCACGGAGGATCTTGAAATCAGTCTCAGGCATTTTCCTGATTTTGAAATCCTGATCAAAGAGGCAGGTCAACCGGATCAAGTTCTGAATGTATCCTTGAAATCATTGCACAGTGAGGAATTCCTGCGTTTTGCGATTGCGCCGGTTGTCTATGCCCCGGGAGAGGTTCTGGTCTTCTATCCGGAAAACAGCATACCTTATGACCTAGGCATCAACCCCTCGACTCCCTATGATGAGTTGCCATTACTGATTACAGAAAACGGCACTCCGGATGACAATTTTCATGTCAACACCGGCATTCCGGTTCCGCTGGTGGCTGCCCCCGCTGATGCCACCATTGCACCCAAACGCTTGTTGCCCGGAGCAGAAGAGGATCGAACGCTGGATGTTGTTCTGGTCTTTCATGGCGAGGACGGTATCGAAATTTTACAGGAGATCAGGGAATACCTGCCATGGCCTGCACATGACGATTTTGTTGCAGAACGCCCCCTGCTGGCGGATGAGGACATCCCGGCCTTGGGTACACATCCTGATAAATATGCGCTGCCTCACACCGGTATAGCATTCACCCGCCATTATATCGACAATGTTCCCGCCGACCATTCGTTGCGTTATATGACAGGTCACCTGCGCGCACGCGAAACACGCCCAACAGAGGTCGAGTTAGCCAACACAGGTGCGGCCTCACATCCTGACTGGGGATTGCTGCCCGAACTATTGGAGGACGGCGCTCTGGATCCCGGCAGTTTCGACATACAGATAGCACCTCCGCCGCCGGAGAATGATAAAACCAGAACCTATGCCGGGTTCAGCCATCGCGACGAAGATCAGGGCAGTTTCTATACCCTGTTTGAATATCCCCGCGAAAACCAACCCATCCTCTCACTCGGCATGTTGCAGCATGTTCCGCTTGGTACGCGTTCCCACCATGCGGGTTATGCGATTGGAAACTCACTGGCGGACCCCCGTATTCCTAGGAATAAAACCGATGACGGCATCGCGGATGATGCACGGGTAGATCTCTCTTATCTTGCCAATGAAGCACTCTGGGACCGTTTCTTCCTCTCCGGCATTAATGGCGCTGCGGTGGCTATCCCGGACCCGACGCGCCCCAGCCCGAACCGGAGAATACAGGGACCCCCAAGCTTTTACAACAACCCGGAACCCGCCGACCTCATTCCCGATTTCCATCAGGGTGCCCGCTATCTTTGGGTGGATGGGGCCTTCAATGTCAATAGTACCGAAGTTGAATCCTGGTTGGCACTCCTGTCCGCATTCCGGGGACTGTTAATGGAGACTGCCGACGAGGTTGAAGCCGATCCCGACAGTGACCTTAAGAACCCCTTTCCCCGTTTGTTGTACGCCCGTTCACAGGCTGTTGAACAGGACTCGATTTCAGGCAGTAATGATCCCTCCGTGCACAATGCATTCCGCAGCCTGACCGATGAGCAGCTGCACGAGTTGGCGGAAAAGATTGTGGACCAGGTTCTCCTGCGGGGCCCCTTCCTTTCCCTTTCCGACTTTGTCAACCGGTCTCTGACCAATGATGATAACGGATTGAAGGGCGTACTCCAGGCCGCCATCGACGAAACCGATATCAATGCTGACTTGAATGATTATCTTTCTCCCGCTGTCACTTGGAGCAGCTACCAGAGTGAGCATGCTGAAGGCAGCCGGGCCACTCATCTCCCAGGCTACCTTTCCCAGGCTGATTTGCTCAGCAGTATCGGATCGGTGCTTAGTGCACGCTCGGACACCTTTATTGTGAGGAGCTATGGCGATGTGGTGAACCCCCTCAATGAAAGTGAAATCATCGCCACCGCCATTTGCGAAGTCGTGGTTCAACGTATTCCCGAACCCGCGGTGGCGGGAGATGATGCGTTACTCCCGGAGAATCCGATGGGACGCGGTTTCAGGATCACGAGCTTCCGCTGGCTGGAACCCGGTGAAATTTGATATCCACCTCATCCGAACGGAATCATCTCAACCACCTATACCTTCACTGATGAACACTGTTCTGAAAAAAATACTCTCACAAAGGCGCAAAGGCACAAAGGATGAATGAAAACGAAATAGGAAAGATTGTAGTCGATGAGTGCATTCAACTCCATCGGGCCTTGGGACCGGGTTTACTTGAAAGTCTCTATGAGATCACTCTGGCTCGTCGTCTCGAAAAGAAGGGCTTGGTAGTGGTTCGTCAGGCAAGTGTTCCGATTAAGTTCGAGGGAGAAAATTTTGATGAAGGATTTCGCGCTGACCTGATCATCGAAGGAAAAGTAATTCTTGAACTAAAATCGGTAGAGAAAATCAGTCCAGCCCACAAAAAACAGCTTTTGACTTATTTGAAGCTGACTGGGTTGAAACTTGGATTTCTCCTTAACTTTGGAGACGAACTCATGAAAAACGGCATCACCCGAACCATCAATGGAAGCCTCCATGAACAGCTTTGTGCCTTGGTGCCTTTGTGAGAGAAAATCAGAACCAGTCGGTATTAGACAACGTCGCGAACCTGCACTCTTTTGCTGATTGAGACACTAACCCAAATAAAACATGCAGACTACCCACCTGATTTTAGTTGTACTGCTCGCAGTCACCGGAACCCTCCACGCCAGAACCAGCGGGGGGCGCCCCGATGCTTCCACCGGAACCTTGAGCTTTATGTTGATGGATAGCATTCCATCCGATATTTACTACGACATGCGAGGTCGTGCGGTTGAGGTCAAGGGGCACCCTTGGTCGCGAACACAGCCCATGCCAGTGGAACGTGGCGGTGAACTGGTTCTGTACCGTCAGGGTTTCGGCCAGGACAACGACCAGAGGCAAATCCTGGCCCGTACCCAATTGCCCTCAGGTACAAACCGCTACCTGGTATTGGCGGGTCCCGCGCCGGAAGGCAGCCCCTACCCGTGGCGGCTGTTTGTTCTGGATGACAGTTCAACAGCCCACCCGCACAACAGTGTACGTGTGTTGAATCTGTGCCCTGTCCCGTTGGCAGGCGATATTGCCGGACATCAAACTTTGATCAAACCCGGAGCCACCGAATTAGTCCGCCTTGAGAGTGCTCCTCCCCCGGATCGTATTGAGTACAAGATGGCAGTCGAGGATCCGGAAAAGGGTTGGGTGGTTGCAGGCTTCGCCCGCACCCGCACCCGGCCCGAACTCAGAACCCTGTTGATCGCCCGACCCGCACCGGAAGGAACAGGGCGGAACGGGGTGGCAATTGAAATGCTGAGGGACCGGTAGGCGGGGTTTTCGCTGAGACCCTCAGCGATCCTTCAGTGCCTGAATGTGCCGCAGGAGTTGTTCACAGCCATCTTCGAGCATGTCTGCCACCTGCTGAAAACCGGCTTCACCACCATAGTAGGGGTCAGGCACCTCTGCTCCGGGACTGTTCCGGCAGAAATCCCCGAAAAGGCGAACTTTATCCCGGTAATCTTCGCTGCCATCCAGTTGCCGGAGGTAGGCTAGATTGTCCTGGTCCATGGCGAGAATCAGGTCAAATGCGGCCAGATCCTGTTTCCTTACTTGTCTGGCTTGTCCAAAAACACGAATTCCACGCGCGCGTAAGGTGGCCGCCATACGACTGTCCGGCGGGTTTCCAGCATGCATGCCAATCGTACCGGCAGAATCCAGTTCCACGTCCTCTGCCCACTCTTTCTTAACCAACAAATCCGCCATAACACATTCCGCCGCCGGGGAACGGCAGATGTTTCCCATACAAACAAACAATACACTAAAGGCCATTGCGCACAGAATGAGCAGCATCTTCCCCATTGCAATGCCCCAAATCAATACTCACATTATCAGCAGGCCATTTCATCCGGAACAGGGGGGGATTTCCCCTCGAAGACCACCTGAAGGCGGGACTTGCTCCAACCAAAACACGCAAATGAAATAGCCCTGAATTTTGTGAAACCGCGATAACGACTGAGTCTATAAAAGTATATTGGAAACAAGGCATGAAAATAGGTCCGGAATTGATTGAGCTTGCACGGCTAAGAGGATTTAAGGTTCAAAACCTGGAGCTGCAGGGCTGCCCGGATATCATTGTCTTCCAGCGAAAGGCGTCATCCGGCACGGCTCCAAAGGTATACTTGTCCTCAGGTATCCACGGTGACGAACCGGCAGGCCCGCTCGCCATTCTTGAATTATTGGAGGAAGATGCCCTCAGCCGGGATCTGGACTGGACCCTTTTCCCTCTGCTTAATCCTTGGGGAGTTGAAAATGGCAAGCGCGAGAACCAGCATGGCATCGACCTGAACCGTGATTACAATGTCAGGCAAAGCCGGGAAATCCGGGCACATGTGAACTGGCTGGAGCAATACCCGACTCCCTACGACCTATACCTTAGCCTGCATGAGGATTGGGAAACCACTGGCTTCTACCTCTACGAAATCAATACTTCCAAACACCCTTCGCTCGCCCTGCCCCTCCTTCAGGTCGCTGAGACCATCCTGCCACTCGAAAAGGGGCCAGAGGTGGACGGCCATAAACTAAACCGCCCCGGGCTGATCGCCCACCGCGATGAGCCGGATGAGCCGGATGGCTGGCCGGAAGCCATTTATATCTGCAAACGTACCCCCCTCCGTTCCTATACTTTCGAGACCCCAAGCTCGGCTCCCCTGGATCTAAGAGTCGCAATCCATAAAGCCTGCACCCTCAGATCTCAGCAAATCCTATTTCATGAAAATTCAAAATGATGCAAAAATAATCTTGAAAAACATATAAAAGATGAAAAGATAAAAGCATTATGAGAATTACAGTAGATATCGACGAAAATACCCTCGACGAAGTCATGGCAATCACAGGTGAGAAGAACAAAAGTCCCGCCCTTGCGAAAGCAGTCACCGAATTCGTCCGGCGGCAGAAGGCGCGCGAGTTTGGCCGCTTGATACGCGAAGGGGCTTTCGATTATGGTGTTTCCACCGATTCTGATAAAGAAGACGAAGACCCCGCCAACCCCATCCCCCCCCTCCAAACCTAATACAGATATCCGAACCCCGATTCCCATGGTTCTTGTTGATTCTTCAGTCTGGATAGAAGGCCTCCGCCGACAGGGTCGTCTGGAAGTCAAACTGGCCTTGGAAGGCCTGCTCGATGCCTATGAGGCTCAATGGTGCTCGCCTGTCAGACTGGAGGTTCTTGGAGGTGCCCGGCGGGAGGAGCGCCGTGCCCTCGGAGCTTATTTTTCCGTCATCCCCTACCGACAGACCACTCCAGCTGACTGGGAGCGGGCGGTGGCGTTGGCTTGGAAAGTACGTGATCAGGGACTCACTGTTCCCTGGCTGGACATCCTGATTGCCGCGATTGCACTACACGACGGGAGTCGGGTTTACGCTATCGATCTCCATTTCCAGAAACTGGCTTCGCTAACAGGGCTCCTACTCTATGAGCCGGGCTATGGGGGGACTTACCAAGCTGAAGCGGATTGAAGATGGGATATCGAAGGGTAGGTATTCCGCTATAGTTGAGTTGACGAAAAAGAGGGAAAACGTGGACTTGGCTTTTCCGGCTGTTACAAAAGCTGGCATGAAACCTTCACTGATTGCAGTTTACGACCAGCCGTCGTGGTCACTGGAAAGTAACCGGGCTCGTCTCTGCATAACACAAGCCGGCGGGCACATGGCCCCCTTGCAATTCCGTCTGGGCAACCGGACCATTGAACCCCTCTCCGTTGCACCATGGCATGGAGAGGTTCTCGACAAGAAGCTTCCCAACCTCATCAAGGTATTGCGGGGGGATTTTTTCTGTGCTCCCTTTGGAGGAAACGATAAGTCCTTTCGAGGCGAGCAGCACCCTCTCCACGGAGAAACAGCCAACGCAAAGTGGCGTGCCCACAATATGGGTGAAAACGACGGTTCTGCCGTGTTACACCTTTCGATGCAGGTGCGGACCCGGCCCGGGCACATCGACAAATACCTCGAATTCCGGAACGGAGAAACCAACCTTTACCAACGCCATGTCATCAGTGGGATGAAAGGGCCGATGTGCCTCGGTCACCACGCGATGCTCAAATTCCCGGAACAACCCGGATCCGGCTTGATTTCCACCAGCAAAATTCTCCGGGCACAGGTTGCCCCCCTCCTGTTCGAAGAACCGGCTAAGGGCGGCTACAGCAGCCTCAAGACCGGAGCCCGTTTCAAACAATTAAGCAAAGTACCATCCGCATCCGGAACCCAGGCCGACTTGAGTATTTTTCCTCAACGTGAGGGCTTTGAGGACCTGGTCATGGTGATCCACGAGGCCTCGAAAGCATTCGCATGGACTGCTGTTGTTTTCCCGGGTCAAGGCTATGTCTGGTTCAGCTTGAAAAACCCATCGACCCTCCGCAGCACCGTCCTCTGGCATTCGAATGGCGGACGTCATTCCGCACCCTGGAGTGGCAGACATCGTCATGTGCTGGGGATTGAGGATGTCACCTCCTACTTCCATTACGGACTCTATGAGTCTGCACGCGCGAATCCGGTAAATAAGGAAGGATACCCAACAGCCTTGAAGCTTTCACCGACAAAGCCGCTCAGTGTTCCCTATATCATGGGGGTTGCTGCCATTCCCTCCGGCTTCAACCACGTCAAATCCATCCGCCCGGTTCAGGGCGGCATACGCCTGACCTCCCGTTCCGGCAAGCACGTCGAAACCCCGGTGGATCTTTCGTTCCTTGAGTAGTAAACCGTAGCCGCCTTTCCTGCCCTGAGTTTATCGAAGGGGTAAGAAGATGGACGCTCGCTAAAGACTTCACGCTACTTTGACAGGACGGACAATAGCTGATCCAGTCCGGTGATCACCATGTCGGACGGATGGGCGCTTGCCTGAGCATCTTCCATGCGCTTTCGCAGGGAGCGCTTATCCCCTGCAAAAAGAACGGTGCGAAAGCCCACCTGGGCAGCAGGCATGATATCGTTACGCTGGTCGTTGCCGATATAAAGGGTTTGCCCGGGTGTGATACCGTGTTCCTTGCTCAACCAGTTGGCACACTGTTCATAGAGTGCGGTCGATGGCTTGGCCACGTGATAGCGGTAGGAATAAAAACGCCCCTCCGGGGCAAAACCGAGATCATCCGGACTCAGTTCCAACAGGGCATCAAAGAGGCAGGGTGTGAAAAACTGGGCATTCGAAATGATCCCAAGCATGAGCCCCTTCGAACGAAGGCCATTCAGGGTCTCCCGCAAATGGGGCATTGGCCAACAGGGATTCACTGCCGCCTCATAGCGCATGGACAAGCATTCCACTGCAAACGAATGTCCATCCGGTAGCGACACCCTGCCCGCTTTATTCCAGTCACAGAGACAGTGTTTCCAGATATCGCGGATATCGATCTCCGGATAATCCTTTCCCTTCAGCTTCCATTGCTTTGACTCTGCCGTGATAGCGTTATGCAGATCGGACACCCAATGTTCGTAATCACTCTCCGGCTTGAGACCTTCCTCGAGCAAGCACTGGTACAGCTTGTGGTTGCGATCTCCGCCCGACTGTTTTTCCGCCAATGAAATATCACCCACACCGGATTGAAATAACGTACCGTAAATATCAAAAATCACCGCCTTGATACCTGTCACCGGAGTCAGGAGGGCAGTTTCTCCCGTGGGCACAGGTTCCATCGGTTCGAAGGTGCGTTTCCACAATGCGATTCCCTTCGCAAATGAAGCTTGGTTTTCGTTATTATCCGTCATCATCCTATTCTCCTCAATTGAACCACTGATCAACACTGATAGCCACTGATGTAAAAAGAGTTACCCTTATGCACCGATCCACCTGCCAAGTGAATACCGCCAAACTTTTAAATTTCTCATTATCAGTGTTCATTTGTGTACATCAGTGGTTGAATAGCAGTTTTTAGAATTATCAGTTTTCAATATTAGCAATAGGACATCCGATCTTCCATTCCGACACCAAAGCCTCGTAAAAAACCCTGAGCCTGCCGAAGGACTAAAGCTTCAGCCTACTTGTCAGGTGCGTAGAAGATTGAAGCGGGCTGGATTGAGGAAGCGGGTCAGCACTTTTTCACTGGGAAGGAAGTCCACTCTTTCATGCGGTGAATCCAGTATGGTTTGATAAATTGATTTCAGACGTTTGCCGTAGGATTCGAGGCCGAAGGCCTGGCGAATAGATTCTGCATTGGCATTTATCGTTTCAAGAGGCACGTCGGTCGGCCTTAGAATGCGACTCAATTCCTTTTGCTGCTCACCCGACTCCAGTACCCGGCTGATCACCTGCTCCTGCAAACGCTCATCAAGGAAACCGAAATCGACCGTATTCTTTTCAACAATAGCATCGTAGGCCAACTGCGCGGCGTCTTCAGCTAATTTGCACCCATAGGCCTCATAGTAAGCCCGGAGGGCCTTGCGCAAGCCGACCAGCAAAGCATCTTTGCCGACCCATGCAAGGGGGATGGGAATACGCCGGTACAGGCCAGGAAGTTGTAATCCCGCCTCCTTGAAGTCCGCCGTAATATCCGGGAGATCCCGGCCTGCGAGCGGTTTGCCAAAGAGCCATGGCTCCAGGTAGGCTAAGCCAAATCCTTCAGCCACACTGGTGGTCAATATCTGCGCTGACCACGTCATCCAGTCTGCAAAAGAAACCGACGGATCGCTGCCTATCGCCCAGCGTAATGGAATACGCTTTTCTTCCGCGAAGCGCACCCAGCGATCATAGACGGGCCTGGCATCCGGATTATCCGGGGCCAGGGTACTTGCGAGGGTGCATGCTTTGCCATGGAGAGCAGCCAAAAGAACAAACTCGCCCATGTTCTTACGCCGGATCCCACGGGTCGGGTACAGCCAGAGTGGTTTTTCCCGAACCCAGTCCGGGGGAGTAGAGCTCGGTTCGGATATATCTGGAAGAGCCACCGGATTAGGCAGCCAGTGCAGTTGGCTGGAAGGAAGTCCGGACTGAAGGAGAAATTCCCGGTCGCGTCCATTAAGTACCGCATAGTGGATCTGTGGGGCCATGGGATACAGTGGACCCACAGGAAGAACTTGCTTGCGCAAAGTTTCGTAGTTGGAAGGTCTTCCGTCTTCGGCAAAATCATGGATCTGCAGAAGCATGCCGGTTTTCTCAGCAGCCAAATGCTTGAGCAGGCGCACAAGTGCCTGCGGCAATCCATTGTTTTTGCCGAGGGCATGATTATGAAAGTGCCAGATATCCGGTTCCTTTCCGAGTGCCTGACGGGCCGCCTGACTCATGGCAAAAGCCAAAGCCCCCGGATCCGGCTTTTCATTCTCGCGGGTGTAAGCCAATCCCGGGACCACGGATACATTCAGCGGCAGCTTCCCGGTATAGGGCTCGCTGGATAGAATCACCATCTCCACGTCATGCCACATCATGGCATTGACGGTGTTTTCAATGACCCGGGTCACGCCACCGGGCTTTAGATGGTAATGAACTATGGCAACTCGCATGAAACGTGGGACTAACTATATCCGTCAGCCGCGCCCGAACCGTTCCCTGTATTCAGGGATCGTGATCATGGGCGGCCTCTCTTCCTCAATAATTTCAAAACACACTTGTTCGTACTGGCTATCCTTTGCCTGAAACTGGCGTAGAATATTTTCCATTGGAGGCAACTGGCCCTCCATACCCATCGATTGAAGACGGCCAAGGAAACTTTGCAAGATCCCGAAGCTCATTTTACCGAGGGAGGTGGTGGCCTGGTTCCGGTGAATCCGCTGATCAAGGTCCGTTTGTCCAAAGGCTTCCAGTCCCCAGTCCTTGTAAACATCGAGGATGTGAGAAGTCTCCACTCCATAGCCTATTGGAAACGACAATTTTTCCAGCACCTCCCGGCGCACGGCATACTCACCCGAGAGCGGTTGCACCAAGGCGGTCAATTCAGGGAAGAAAAGGGAGAACAAAGGACGCACCAGGATTTCGGTCACTCGACCTCCCCCACTCGGACGTATTCCCTGGGAGAATGCGAGTGGTCGATCATAAAAGGCTTTGACGTATTGCATTTCCGGGCGGTACAGGAGCGGTGCCACCAGCCCATAACAAAAACGTGGATGGATGTTTTTAATATCCGCATCGACATAGCAGATAATATCCCCTTTGAGCTGATGAATGGCCTTCCAGAGGTTCTCGCCCTTACCCCGCTTGTGTCCCTGTTCCGGCAAAATATCTCCGGCAAAGTAAACGTCGGCCCCAAAGGCCGCAGCGACTTCAAGCGTACGATCCGTTGATCCTGAATCAATCACAGCAATTTCATCCACCAAGGGATAACGCTCCATCAGCTCCGAACGGAATATGATGATCTCTTTTCCGATGGTAGCTTCCTCATTCAAAGTCGGGATACAAAGGGACACTGTCAGGCCGGTCTTTTCCTTCTGTTTGAGGAGTTCCATCTGGTCAAAGAACTGACTGTGATGGAAGGTATTCCGCTCAATCCATTGTTCTATATTACTCATGACAAATTCCCTGGTCAGCGGCCAGTAGCAAGGCGATTAACTGCGTGAGACCGGTGAAAACCGGCTGGATATAAGCCGATTCATTCATTTCGTGTACATGCTCCCCTTCCGTTAATCCAAGCGTGACGGCGGGGATACCTTGTTCAATCATAGCCGCCAGTTCACCTGTTGATGGTGCAATGATAGGTTTCAAATCAAGCTTTCGCATGATGCTGCGCACCGTGCTCACCATCGGGTGCTCATAAGGCAGGCCACCGCTTTGCCTACTGGCCACCACCTCAACAACCACACGGGCTCCGGTGACATGTTCAACCTCCTCACAGAGCGTCTCCACTTTCTGCATGATATGGGGTACCATGCCGCTCTGCTCACTGCGCACTTCAAACTTCAACTTCCCCTGCCAGGGCACGGTGTTATAGGCATTGCCGGAATGCATCGATCCGAGAATGATGCGGGTGTCCGGTTCGCCGGGCAAAGGGATCGCCCGCAAGGCCGTGACAATACGGTTCAGGACTGGAATCGCCCCCCCTCTTCCATAGCGGTCAACGTCAAGTTTACGTGGCAGTTCGACCCGGACCACCGCCCTTAGCATACCGAGGGATGAAAAGCTCAGTCGCCCCAGAGTTCCACCTTCAACCACAACCCCCGCCTGAATAGGGAGCTTGTTGTTCCGCAGAAAGAACCGCATACCCTCAATGTCGCCTCGGCCAAGGCTTCGTGTGGACCCGAGCAAAATGAGGTTTGAATCCAGCGTAAGATCCAGGCGTTCAAGAATGGTGGGAAGAGACGCCACTGCCGCCAGGCCGAGGGCATTGTCGAGAATGCCGGGCCCCTCAAGCCGATCATCGCTGACCATGACCGTGTGGTCCACATTTCCGGGGAAAGGAGTGTCCACGTGAGCGGAAACCAGTATATACCGTGATTTGTTTTTGCCTGGCCAAATACCCGCTCCGTTGCCCACCTCATCAGTGGAAACACTCTGGCAGCCCGCTTCATGCAGGCGGTCCTGTAAGAAACGGATGCGGTCTTCCTCCGAATAGGTTGGACCGGGGATTTCACCAAAGAGCACCGCATTGGCCAGCAGGATTTCCCGGATGTCCTGCATTTCTCCACTGAGATGCGGGATCTGTTCCATGATTGTTTTAACAGAAGCCGTCATAACCAGGGAACCCTAAAGGGAATGAGCACTATTGCGAATTATTTTTACCCCCTTGCAGGGCAAGCAGGCCGCTGCGTCCGCCCACTTCCCCCTGAATAACCTCGCAAACAGGGAGCGCTTGGTTTGCTGCGATCCGCTTTTCCGCTACTTCTTCGAGGCAAACAAACCGGACTCCTTCCGCCTTGGCCCGGGCTAAAAAATCATCGAATAGGGATGCGTAATGCAACCCCTCCAACTCCGCATGAATCGTATGCACGTGCAATCCACCGTTTTGCAGCCGCTTTACCAGCTGTTTATTAATTAATTCCTCAGGATATTCGGGTCGTCCAAGCCATTCATCCAGAGTAGGCAAGGTGGTTGGAATCTGCGGAGTGGCAAAAACATGGCCCTCCACCGCTGGTAAAAACGGATCTGTCCCACGTGTATCACTGCCATAAAGCAATCCGCATTCATCGTACACAGTGAGGCTCTTGGCATTGCATTGCCAGCCGGGGGCTCCGGCCGTCCGGGGGGCTTCACCAAAAATTTCGCCGTGGGCATCCCAGGCTTGCTTGAATTCCGACCGAATACGTTCAATCGGCATCCGGTGCAAATAGTCCTGCCACTGGAAATGATCCCAACAGTGAATGCCTGTCGTGAAGCCTTCCGCCTTCACCTGGCGCATCACATCGGCATTCCGTCGTGCGATAAGGGGCGCAGGCAGAAGCGTCCCGTTCAGCAGGGTACGCAAGCCATAGTTCCCTGCCACGTTAGTTCGCGTCACCTTCTTCAGAAACCCGGGCCTGAATATTCTGCGGATGGCTTTACCGGTATTATCGGGCCCGAATGAAAACAGGAAAGTCGCCGGTGCGCCGTGGCGACGGCAAATCTCCATCAAAGGCAGAATCCCTTCACGGGTTCCCCGGTCGGTATCGACATCAATTTTAATGGCCAGCTCCATGCTCACTCCTGTGGCGGGTTTAATGCTTCATTTCTGGCGGTCCAGTCAGCGATCAATGCGGTTCTGGAAAACTGACGGGCCAAAAGAATCGCGTCAGGAAGGTATGCCTTCTCCGCGTCCTTGGACAGGCGCGAGTCATTCAGCAGGATTTCAAAGATGCGTAATGCCTGTTCACGGGCTCCGGCATTGATCAGGAAATCCGCAATAGTGTAGGCCAGCCCCTGCTCCTCCACAGAGAAGGAGGGAAGACGCCCGACAAAATCCAATGCGCTGATGGACGCAGAGCGGTTACGGGCTGTTTCCTCCATTTGTGCGATGGCAAAACCAAGAGCCAATCCCGGTGTATCATAGAAACGTTTTTTCGCATAATCGAGAGCCTCCTCGTTTTTACCCTGCGCCTGCAAACGTTCCACCTCCCGCAGATTCACATACTGGGCCAGCGCATCCCCGGGCCGGGGCCGTACCTTCAACTGTGCATCCAGATCGAACAGGAAAGGCCGATACAGGGGGTCCCCGACAAAGACCGCCTGCCAACTCAGGATGGGTAATGCATAATAAGCAGCCTCTCCGGCGGGGCGCCCTTCCTGTAAAGCCTTGAAGAAAAGTTGGGGATGGTGGGTCAGTTCGAGATAGGGCTCATAAACATTGCCAACAGTGACCGCCGTACCACGCTCCACCAGCGGCCCGCTCCAGCGGCGGCTGGCATGGCGAATCGTCGTGGCGGAAAAACTGTGAATATGGAAAACGATCGCACCAGGGGGAAAACGGAAGGCACGCGCGCGGAAGGGCCCGCTGATATTGGTTGTCCACCACCCAAAATAAATCGCCGGAGCATCCAGGCGTGTCTTCCAGCCGAATACAGCCCGGTCCCGGTCCCATGTAACCGGGTAATGGAGCCTCTCCGCCATTTTTCCGGCAGCCTCCAGCCATTCATCGCCCTTCGGATGCGGCCCGCCGAGGTCCACATAGGCACGACCGCGAAGGCCTTCTCTTTCCGCCTTGAGGGCAGAATCAATCATCCCCTTTACCCCCCGCGCAGAAGGGCCGTCCAGGCGGGCAACCGGCACCACTTGGCGACGCAGTATGTCCGGTGGGCTTTCCTGCTGGAACAATGGGTTCCCCACAAAGCCGACGATCGGGGTTCTTCCGGCCGCCAGCAAAGCCAACTCCGCATCCACCGATGCGTTGGTAACTTGGAACTGCTGCTGGGGTGGCAACTGCGTTTGGGCTGCCACATAGGTCTCGTTATTTTCGATTCGCAGCGGGATGCGGCAGACAACGAGAAAATCGATGTTGTTCTCCAGAATCACCGCCTGCCTCCGCCCTTCCGGATCTCTTTGTGATGACAAGCTTCCAACCAGCCATTCTTTTTCAACGAGTGCGGTCAGAACGGGATTATAGACTCCCTCGACAAAGGTCTCCCAGTCCAGTGTCTCCTCCAGCGGCATGGGAACCGCGATCAGGTTCTCTTCCGGCAATTCACGGGCCTTGATGTAATAGCGGGCGATCTCCAGCGAATCCTTGTCGTCCGCATTGGCCAGTACCACGACCTTGGCCGGATCAATATTGCCTATCTTAGCCCAGAGGGGACTGGTGCAGAAAAAGGCGGTAGCCAGGACCACCGTAAGGAACGGGAATGATCGGGTCATTTGCATGGGTCTTTAGACTGCTTTTAAGCGCATCTACCGCAACCTTTATGTCGGATTCATTCGCGAACAAGATAATTTCATTTGGGCGGTTTTGCTGGAGTTCGGGATTCATGGATTAGCGTCAGTAGCTGCGTTTGTAAGCAAGAACGTGGCTGGAATGTATGGCTATCCACGCCCTTACGGGCGCGGCTACTGGTTGGGACTGGTTGGAGTCCCGGCTTCAGCCGGTCCCCTATCCGTCCGAAAGACCGCCTGAAGGCGGAACTTGCTCCAACCGGATTCAATCCCACTGGAGTCCGAATAAATAAACTTGTGGATTTCGGGGGCAATTTCCATTTCGATGGCAATTCAATGACTATCATCCACAAAACACTTTATTGGCTGGGCTGGTTTTTTGCCTTTGTCGTGCTGTTCATGTTAGGCGGTGGCCTGATTGGTGGAACGGTGTTCGTCACAGTGGGGTGGCTAAGCCATCCCGAACTCAACTGGACCTACCGCTGGGGACAGGGCTTTCTCCACGGAGTGATGTATTTTGGGATCTGGTCCGGAGGCATGGGGATTGTCCTCTGCTTTATCAAAGGGTACAATCTAAACAGGGAAAAGGAGGCAGAGTATGAGGAACCTTGATCTTTCCACGGAACCCTTCATTCATGGGGGCCTGACATGATGCCCACCAAGGACAGAATCAAGATCTTTGGCATCGGTTTCCTGATCGGCTGTGTGATTGCCTCTTTCTTCATCATGCGCAAAGCCGCTCAAAGGGAATCGGTGCTGGATCCCGACAACCTCCCCCACCCTGCAATGGAGGCGGTCCCTATGGTGTTGTCCGCCTATGCGGACCGCGGGGTCTCCATGGAATCGAATCTAATCACTGAGGAGCGCAGTCTGCCGCCGAATGAGGAGGGCATCTATCGCCGTCAAATCCTGGTTACCGGGAAGCAACCGGGACAAAGCTTGTTGATCGAGGAAACCTTACGTCCCCTGCCCTCCGGACACAATCGTCTGCTAAGCGTCCGGGTCATGGCTTCCGATCGCATGGTCGTAACCCTGACCCCGGATACTGAACCCCACACCCTGGCCGCTATGCTCCGGCAACATGAGATCCGGATCTTGCAAAGAGGCGACGGGGAGCGGCAACTTATTTTTGAGATCCCGGGAGAACGGGTGACAAGCCTGGATGAATCACTTGAAATAGCACGAGGGCTGCCAACATTGGTCGAGTCGGCCGAACCGTTTTTTCTGGATGAAGCCTATATTGAGCTTCAGTCAGGGCATTGAGGGTGCGGGCAGACTACAAGCAAACAAACGGGGTGAGGTCTACGGGGGTGAGGTCACCCCCGCTCCTTGAGAGCACGGAGGCGGTGTGACCTCACGCCGCTTTACGTATACCTAACCTGGAATATTCACGAAGCTCAGAAGCGATGAAGCGCAAGACGCGCCCTG
>CAZCJJ010000026.1:0-29358 GCA_964499045.1 uncultured Opitutales bacterium
TAGCTACTACAGCCGGGGCGGGTTTGCCCATGGCACCTTTGACCTGTGGAAACCGGTACAGGGTTGTTTCAAGGGTGATTTGAGAAGCAGAGAGGGGGGCAAAGCCCCGTATGGGTCCTGGTTTTGCTGAGTTATCGTGTTGTTCGACCGACGATTGTTTAAATTATGGGTGTCCAGGATTTTATCCGATTTTGTCCACTCTAGGATTTTACTGGATTCAGATGGGACAGCCTCTAAATTATGGGTGTCCAGGATAGTGGTGTCCAGGATAGTGGTGGTGCTTTTACAAGCGCAGCTACTATCAGTGGGCCATTGCCTGGAGGCGGGCTTCCTGGTCGGCGTTTTGCAGGGAATCCAGGAGTTCATCCAGATCGCCTTCCATTACGGCGTCGAGGCTTTGCAGGGAAAGTCCGATGCGGTGGTCGGTGACGCGGCTCTGGGGGAAGTTGTAGGTGCGGATGCGTTCGGAGCGGTCACCGCGTCCGATTTGGTTGCGGCGGTGGGTGGCGTATTTTTCCGCTTCCTCCTCCTGTTTGCGTTCGAGTAGGCGGGAACGTAGAACCTTCATGGCTTTGTTCTTGTTTTTCAACTGGCTGCGCTCATCGGCGCATTTCACGATCATTCCGGTGGGCTTGTGCAGGATCTGGACGGCGCTGTCGGTGGTGTTGACGCCCTGCCCGCCCGGCCCACTGGCGCGGGCGATGGAAATTTCGATGTCCTCCGGCCGTATGTCGATGTCCACTTCCTCGGCTTCCGGCAAAACAGCGACCGTGGCAGTCGAAGTATGGATGCGTCCGCTTGCCTCGGTCACGGGGACCCGTTGCACGCGGTGGACGCCGCTCTCGTATTTGAGGGTGCGGAAAACATTGTCGCCGGTGATGAGGAAGGATACTTCCTTGAAGCCTCCGGCTTCGGATTCACTGGCTCCGAGTGTTTCGACCTTCCAGCCCTGATTCTCCGCATAGCGTGAATACATGCGGAAAAGGTCGGCGGCGAAGAGGGATGCTTCATCGCCTCCGGCACCGGCGCGTATTTCCACGATGGTGTTGCGGGAATCACTCGGGTCGGGGGGGATCATGAGCAGGAGCACTTCCTTGCGCAGGCGGGCCTCTTCGGCTTCCAGTGACGGGATTTCCTCTGCGGCCAGTTCCCGGAGTTCGTGATCGGCTTTACTGTCGCTCAGCAAGTCCCGGTTTTCTTTCAGGTCATGCAGCACCTTGGCCAGTTGGTCATAGTGTTCGATTAACTCGCCCACATGGGTGTGTTCGCGGGAAATCTCCACCGCCCGCCGTTGGTCGTTGTAGAAATCGGGTGACGCCATGAGTTGGTCGATTTCGGCCCGGCGCCTGCGAAAAGGGGATATATCAGGAATACCTTCCATAAAAACAAGAGACAGAGCATCGGCATTGCTTCTGTAAATGGCAATGCCTCTTTGCGGGGACTGCTATGGTGAAACTCCCGGCCCTGATTTTTTGTTGAAAAAGCCCTTGTAGAGACTTGACAAGATTTAAACATTACAAATTGTAAATTCTATGAAAGCGGTTATAACAGACGGCAGCGGGGGTATTCGCCTGACTGAAGTATTGAAACCTGAAGTCGGCGACTATGGCTGCCTTTGTGAAATCCTGGCTTGGGCTACCTGTAGTGGTACTGACCAGAAAATCGTCTCGGGCGGATTGCCTTGGAAGGAAACCTATCCGGGGGTTTTGGGCCACGAAAGTGTTGGCCGGGTGATCGAAGTCGGTCGGAAAGTCCGTTACATCAAGGAAGGAGACCTTTTTCTTCGTCCCACATCGGTGTATCCCGGCGATAAGCTGGGGGAGTACGCCTCACTATGGGGCGGGTTTGCCGAGTATGGTCTGGTGACCGATACGAAAGCGCAGCTGGAGGACAAGCCGGATGTGGTACTGAACGGCTATTGTATTTATCAGCAGAAGATTCCTTCGGAAATCGGCATTGATCCCGGGGAGGCAACGATGCTGATTACTTTGAAGGAATGCGCAAGTTTTGTGGCTAACGTGGGGGTCCGTTTCAACACCTCGGTGGTGATTCTCGGGAGTGGTCCAGTTGCTGCGGGCATGGTGTTTTTCTCCAAACTGTACGGGGCGGGTCCGGTTATTGCCGTGGGTCGCCGGGATGAGCCGCTGGCCCGGCTGGAAAAGGTTGGTGTGGATGCGGTCATCAACAATCAAACCCGGGATATGGCGGAGGCGGTCAAAGAGCTGACTGGTGGCAAGGGTGTGGATTTCGTACTGGACTGTGCGGGCGACGGAGACCTTGTCACGGCTTCATCCTCCATTCTGGCATCAGGAGGGCGTTTGGCTCCTTATGCCCTTGGGCATGGGTTTAGTTACCAGATGGATCGGTCAAAGGGACCGGATCGCTGGGACTTTGTTTTTGCCAATCCAAGTGAGAACCTGGCGCACACTTATTTAATGGATCTCGCTAGACTCGATATGATTCCATTGAGTGAGTTCTATTCGCATCGTCTTCCTTTTTATCAAGTTAAGGAAGGCTTTCAATTGTTGAGAAACAAGCAGGCCAGCAAAGTTATTTTTGAGTTGAATCATTAAAACAACATTTATGAGTTCCCTAAAAACCAAAGCAGTCATTTTCCCGGAGATGAATCAGTTTGCGATGACCGAACTGAATCTGGATTCGCCCGGGCGGAAAGATATCCTTGTCCGCACGCTGGTTTCCGCGATTTCACCGGGCACAGAACGTTGGATCCTTCGTGGCAAGCACATTGGAACGACGTTCCCCTGTGCCCCCGGCTACCATCGGATCGGCATCGTTGAGCAATGCGGCAAGGACGTGAATCTGTTTCAAGTCGGCGATGTGGTGTATGGTACCGGAAACCGTTGGACGGATAACGTTGCATCCATGTGGGGGGCGCATGTCGGCTTGTCTGTGAGTGACCAATCGGAATATCGATTCCTGTCGGACACGATACCGGGACGCTTTGAGCTGGAGGCGCTTTCCTTTACGGTACTTGCCAGTGTGGCGCATCGCGGGATCCGGTTTTGTGAAGTCAAACCCCGTCAGAAAACCTTAATAATCGGCGGTGGTTTTCTCGGGCTGTGTGCAGCCCAACTCGCCATGCACCGGGGAGCAGAGGCCGTTATACTTGAGCTTGATAATGACCGGGTGGCTCTGGCGAAACAGTTTACACCGCATGCATTCCGTCCGGATGACAGTGCACTGGAAGAAAAGTTAAAAGCGGTGGCTCCGGCTGGTTTTGATTTGCTCTACGATACCGTTGGGCATTCCGCGACAACGGACAAACTCGTTTCGTTTTTACGACCGCAGGGCATGGTTCTTCTGCAGGCGCAGTATTTCGATCGGGAGCATTGTGCGATCGACCTTGACCAGATCAAGTTACGCGAGCTTACGATAAAAACGACATGCGGTTTTGATGGTCTGGATTTGGCTGAAACAACCCGGGCCATTCGTGAACGTGTGCTTCAGGTTGCGCCGACGATTACCCACCGCTTTGGAGCGGAGGATGCGCTGAAGGGCTTTGAACTGCTCCATTCGGGAAAGCCCTTCAACATGGGGATCGTTTTGCACTGGGATGAACGGGTACGCGGTTAACAGGAAGGGAGAAGTAAGATGGGTATGGTAAAAGAAGAAGTGAGCGTTGCCGATTTTGATCCGAAGATGGCCCCGTTGCAGGGCAGTGAATCGGTTTTGCTGTGGCATGAGCCCGCGAGTCCTCCTTTTCGACTTTCAGGCTTTCCATGGTTTGGTCAGGACAAGGTCTTCCGCAGGTTGCCAAAGGTTCCGGATGATCCCTTTCCTGATGCAGTCGAATGGCTTGCCAACTGTACGGCAGGCGGACAACTCGCGTTCCAGTCTGACTCACGGCGCCTGGCTGTCCGCGTTAAACTTTCAGCCCCCGCCAACATGAACCACATGCCGGCGACAGGTCAGTGTGGATTTGATTTGTACATCGGGCCACCCTCGGCTGCCAGGTTCTACAACGTGACGAAGTATGACCATCGCCAGAAGGAATACGAAGTGCTTTTGTTTGAGCATCCGGATGCCAGGCTGCGGAACTTTACACTTAATTTTCCTCTCTACCAGGGGGTTGAGGAGGTTCGGGTTGGATTGGACCCTGAAGCAAAGATCGTTGCTGCTCCGGATTACGCAATGGATGGCAGGATTGTGGTTTATGGAACCTCGATTACCCAGGGAGGCTGTGCATCCCGCCCCGGCATGGCACACACGAATATCCTGAGCCGTGCTATGAATGTGGAGATCGTTAATCTGGGTTTTTCGGGAAGTGGCAAAGGCGAGCCGGAAGTTGTTCGGGCTGTAGCCCGGGTCCCTTCGCCCAAATTGATTATTCTCGACTATGAAGGGAATGTGACCTTTGAGCGACTGAAAGAAACGCTGCCGGAAAATATCCGTATTCTCCGGACGGAACACCCTGAAGTTCCGCTTCTGTTGCTATCCCATATTCAGCATGCTCAAGTCCTTACGCACGAGGACTATCGTCTAAACTTCGAGCGGTCACGGGAGATGCAACGACGCCTTGTTGAAGACCTGAGGCAGGCCGGAGACCCCCATATCCACTTTTTCGATGGCTCGACCCTACTGGGCGAGGGATTTGATGAATGTACGGTCGATGGGTGCCATCCCAATGATCTGGGTTTCATGCGTATGGCAAAGGGGCTTGAGCCCGCAGTCCGTCAAATTTTGAACATGTCGGCTGACTCCGAGCCGTAATAGGGCGGGCCAAGGGTGAATCGCACTATCCGGCCCAGGCAAAAGCTTACTGACTTCCTGATGTAGTACCGCTGGCAGAAATAAACATAAAAATAAACATTGCAATTTGGAAATTATAATCTTTAAATGAATATTCATTCTTCCGAAAAGGTCAAAATCAAGACACTGGCTGATCTTTGAATCTGTGAGGAATCAACCTATCCAAAAGAACACCCCTGATTATGAATAAGAAAATAAAATCAATACTGGCAGTTTCATCTGCCCCGGCATGTTTTGCCGTTATCACGATGTTGTTCGCCGCATTGCCTCTGAACGCGACGATTTATTATTGGGACAGTAATGGCAGTGTGGCCGGATCCGGGTCCAGCCCCAGCGGCACGTGGGGAGTCGATCCGTTCTGGAGTACCAGCAGCGGAGGAACCGTTGAAACCTTCAATACGTCATTGACCAGTGCGGACGATGCGGTTTTCTCAGCCGGATCGGATGCCTCGGGCGACTATACCATTACTCTGGACGGTAGCAAAACGGTCAGACAGGTGTGGGGAAAGAATGGAAACGTGTTGCTGACGGGGGGTGCGCTTGTTTTTGCAAATCAAACGGCTTCCATAGAATCACTAAGATCAATATACCCAGGGACGCTGACGGTTGATTCCACGATTCAAGTAACCAACAGTCATACTGGAGACAACTACCTTTTGCTGAGGTCGGCGGAGAATTCTACTATTGTCGTTAACGGGGCGGTTACGGCAGCCGTCAATAATGCGGCAAACAAGATTATCCTTCGTCAGTCGGAAGCGGGAGAAGTCATCTTTAATACTGATTTGGGCAGTGATGCTGCGTTCAAGACCGCCCTTCAGGCTGGATACATTCAAGGTGCGGTGGGTACCTTAACGCTTAATGGTACCCAGAACCTTGGTAGTACCAGCGTGAATATTTTTCATCCTACGTATAAGGGAGTGGTTAATATAGGGGATACGGTAACCAGCAGTGAAGTTACACTGGGAAGCATGGTGTTGGGAGGCAGTGGCGGTATTTTCTCCGATGCCGTTCTCAATGTAAACAGTGTTGTGTCGCTTGGAAGCGGTAAAATTGATGTCCGTATGGGTACAATGAATGTGGGGGGATCGGTAACCACGACAGGTATTACAAGTGTGGGAATTCCGGAAACAGATCCGGTTCCCGGAGGTACCTTGAAAATTCTTAATGGCGGCATCGCGAATTTGAATTCCATTAATGTGTCAAATGAAACGGAACTCATTGTCGCTGGAACTCTGAGCGGAGGTACGCTGACACTAGGTAAGCTTGCAACGAACGGAACCTTGATTCTGGGGGATGAAACTGGGGCGGGTACGGCTACCCTAACCCGGATCACTACAACTGGTACGGGTACGGGCAACAGAATCATTGGAGGCAACAGCGAGAATTCGACACTGACAGTGAACAATGCTGCAAACGGTACCTTCTCTGGACGACTGGGAGGCGATGGTGTCAACGAGAACAACCTGTCCTTTGTGAAGGGAGGAGCAGCCGAGTTGACCTTCTCCGCCCAGAATACCTATACCGGTGACACCCAGATCAACTCGGGAACTCTGGTGATTGCAGAAGGTGGCAGTCTCCATTTCCGCATCGGTAATTCGGGTGAAAACAATGGAGTCACAGGTACTGAAGACGGAAGCTTCATTGTGTCCGGTATCTTTACCTTCGATCTAACGGCTGCTGCGGCGATCGGAAACTGGAATATTGTCGATGTTGGTAATTTGGACACAACATTCTCACCCACATTCAGCGTTCAGGACTTTGATGACCAAGGTGATGGTACCTGGCAAAGGATATTGGGTGAGGCGACCTACACATTTGATGTAGCGACGGGCAATTTAGTAGCCATTCCTGAGGCAAGCACGTGGGTACTGCCATTGGTTTCGGGAATTCTACTTATTTTTCTGAGGAGGCTTCGCCGGTAGGGAATCCCCGCCTACCTTGTTAAAGAGGGCCATCATTACTGGGAAATGAAGTACAGGAAAACAGGTTACAGGCAAATGGTCCCCGGGAGGCCCCGTGAGAATAAACGGGCCTTCCGGGCAACTGTTAATGCTGGGGACTCTCGTGGCAACAGCGGTTTCAGCCACATTGAGTTGATTGTTTCCATCAGTGTAGTATTGGTTCTGGTCGCCATACTGATTCCGGTTTCCCAGCAAATACTGATGAAGTCTGAAGCTGTTAAGTGTGTGAGCAACTTACGCCAGTGGGGGACGATGTTCAGCCTGTACATTGCGGAAAACAACGGAACCTTTCCACTGTCAGAACCGTTTAAGGACGGGAAATCGTGGCAATGGCCCACCGCGCCTCTGAGTGAAGCTATCGCAGCGGAAACAGGACTGGCGAAATGGAGGCTGGGTGAAGGAATTATCGGTTGCCCGGCGCATGACAATTCCCCTGTAGGTCTTAGCTATACCGAACGCTATTATAGTTACGTCTACAACTATCATTTGGGAATAGAAGATGCATCGGGACAGGCGATCCGATTTAGTTCAGTTGAACGGCCCTCACAAATTATTATGATTGCGGATGCAACTAATGCACGCCGCGTGAGTGGGTTCAGCAAGAACTACGGACAGGAGAACAATATTGGCTATGTTCACGGAGGAAAGTATAATGCACTTTATGTGGATGGTCACGTCGATAGCTCTGATACAATAAGTAAAGAGGAGAATATATATCCCTGACCATAAATTTGTGGTCTTAAGTTTATAATAAAAAATACTCCATAAAAATGCTCAAGTGTGTCCAAGTTGTATGTATGTTCGTAATACCGGTATTCGCCTCTGTCGTTCTGGTTGGCTGTCAGTCGGCAGTTTCACCAATGGGAAATGGAGTAAAGACGACTTACAGGGTGACGGATTTCGGGGCTAAAGGGGATGGCGTAACAGATGACACTGAAGCCATTCAGCGGTGTATAACTGCCGCCGGGAGGGACCAAATTCATTACTACAAGGCGGAGTCTTCCTATCCCGAGGTAATTTTCCCTGAAGGCGATTACCTGATTACCAGCCCCATTGTTGTGGCTGCAACGGAAACGACTAGAAACTTGGCCTTGCGCGGGGAAGGTGTCGCCAAAATCATCCAGGCCAATAGGGGTGAGGACATTCTTTATTACCATCACGGATACAGGCAAACCGTTGATAATCTTGTTTTCATCGGCGGGCATACTCAAATCAGGTTTTTTTCAAGGAACATGAACCGGGCGCAACTCATTATTCGAAACTGTCGCTTCGAGGATTCCGCGGGCTATGCAATAGATGATGCGCTGAAAGGGGTTCATCATTTGAATATTGTGGAACCCTATACCCTTACTTGGGTTGAGGACATGCCGCACCTGGAGAAGAAGGATGTCGACGACCTCCCTGACGTCTTCTTTACATCAACGGTTCTGCATATTGATCAAAGTGAATTCATTCTATGCAAAAATGTAGCCCGGCTGTTTGCTGACTGGGGGGCGATCAGCAGGAGTTATATTATCACACATCCGGAAATGGAAGGAGCGGCGATCTATTCGCGCGGGGTGTTGAAAATCAGTGATACTGAGGTCATCGCTCAAACCAGTCAGGAAGGGAAGCAGCGCTTTGTCGACAATATCAATGGCGGAATCATGCTCGACCATGTCACGTTAGATTCGGAAGGACCGGGTATGACGCCAGTTTGGAACCGCAGGATATATGATAACGGAGGCCTATATAATATCTATGTCGTTATCACCAACTCCTTGCTGAAAGCAGGAGGAGGGGAAAAAGGCTGCTGGGTTTATTGTGAAGAGGTTCCCAATTTGATACGGATTTCGGATTCAATTGAATTATCGGATGAGTTTCTTCCAGCAGTTATCTTTCGCGAGGAGCCTACGGAGAAGTACCTCAGAAATGTCTCTTTTCCGGAACTTGTTGAGAGGCTTCCCGAGCTGAAGCAAATTTATGGGCACATGGTATTGATGCCGCGTATCTATGGAATATCGGATGAGAAATATCAGCATCTCTTTTCCTTTACGCTTAGCGGAAACGACAATCTCAATGAAGCCCTTCCGGAAGTATTGGAACCCTTTGTGCAGAAACATTTTACGGAACCGGTTGAATCAGAGTTCAATCTGCTGGCTGACCGCGATCCTCTGGAGTACGAGGCTATGGGTGCTCCCTTGTATGCAAGTGACTTTGGGGTGGTTGGAGATGGCAGCCATGATGATACGGAGGCTATTCGGAATGCCCTGGCCGCAGCCGAAAAATCGGGCCGGACCGAACTGATTTTTGAGTCTGGAATCTACCGAATCACGGGCACGGTTAAACTGCCTGATGAGATAAGCATCCGCGGACAAGGTCTGGCCGTTTTCAAAGGAGAACCCGGCCAAAACGTTCTATTTCAAGGCCGGAAAGTGAAGCGGGTTTCATTTGTTGCCATCGGATTCTATCAGGCGGAGGTTGCTGTAGATGTGTCAGGCATGCGCAATGCTGAGTCGCAGATTCTGTTTGATCGCTGCAGTTTCTCGGATCTTTCGGAAGTGGCGATTCGGTCTATAAGCAACAAGGGCATCTTCGGTAACCGTAACCGCACGCGATTGCGTGTGACGGATTCCATGTTTGGCCTGACTGGAAGAGTTTTGGAGAGTGATGCGTCAGATACCTTATTCGATTACAACTGGCTTTCTTTTTATGGTAAACCGCTCATGGGAAGTCTTGTGAACCACGGAACCATGAGAATCGCAGATTGTATAGGAGTACCCGAGCCATCCGCCTCTGCTGTGTGGGTGGAGAACTACGGTACCCTGATGGTCGACAATATGCGCTTTGGGGGAGAAGGGGAGATTGCCAAGGATCTGGTGGTTAACAATAGTGGCAACGGCAGAATACTAATCAAGAACTCATGGCTATGTTGTGATGGCGGATCGGTGGTTCTCTGTAGGGAAGAGCCGGAAATTCTCGTTTTGATGGATAATTTGGGTCCCCCTGACCTCAATACACAAACCATGGTGACTTTGCGCCCCGAAGCTGCGAATCGTCTCCGAAATTGGTTCTACGAAAGTGGAAACATCACTCCGGTGAACATAGGTGTACTAAGTGAAAATGAATGATTTACATACGCGATTGGACATTTATGAAGAACCGGTTCAGAATAGAGCGCGGAAGACGTGAAATATAATAACCAGCCAAATCGAAGGCATACTGGAGGAAGCCTGTCATGAAACCGAAACTTACAAGAAGACCCTTATATCGTCAGGTAGAGGCCGCCATTCGCAAGGAGATATTGGAAGGGAAATCGCCCGGCGACGTGCTTCCTCCGGAACCGGAGCTGGCCGAGTTATTTTCCGTTTCACTGGTCACGGTTCGTCAGGCTCTGGCTGAATTGGCAAAAGAGCAGTTAATTGTAAGGCAGCGTGGCAGGAGAACCTGTGTTGCGCCTAAACCACCTTCCCGGAAACATGTCGGAGTCCTTTTGGAGACAGACATCTCGGCCAAGGGCCTGGCCCCTTATTATGCAACTTTCCTTCAGCAGCTGAGGATTGCGTTGGATAAGACCGGTTTGCGGGGCCGGCCTTACCTGGGGTATCGCCCGTTGAATATTATCAGGCGCGGTCTCGATTGTGCGGACCTCAGAGATGATATTAATCTTGATCGGATAAGCGGCATTATTCGTATCGGTGGTGAGAAGGACGAGGATACCCTCAGGATGTATGTTGAGAAAGGGATCCCATACCTTGATCAGAATTTTCTTGAGGAAAGGCATCCAGAAACATTTGCGACAGTACTTATCAGGAAAGCTTTAGGCTACTTGAAGGAGCGGGGCAGATCCCGCCTGGCAGTTCTCGCCTGGGACGATCGTTATGATTCCCGGGCCCCACTTTTTTCGGAATTGCTGAGTAGGGAGGCGCATGCATTCGGCTTTGAACTGTATTCTCACTGGATGGATTTTGATGCGAATGCGACGATGCGGGGAATGGGTTGGGAACGTTTTCGGGATATTTGGAGGGCAAGAAGGATCAAGCCGGATTCCCTGATTGTGTGGGACGATATGCTGTTCCTGGATTGTCAAACCGCGATCATGAATATGGGCATTCAAGTCCCTAATGATTTGGATGTCGTGGCTTTTCGCAGTGATGCAGTTACTTTTAATCCTAAATTCCCGGTCTATGTGGGTTGTTCAACACTATCTGAGTTGGCAATGGTCTATGCCAACAGAATAAAACAATTGATTGAAGGGATTGAGGATGCTGCTGTTCCCGAATGGAGCTGGCCTATCTCCTGGAGACTGGAGGGCGAATTGCCGCAAGACATATTAAATCCGGACAATAAGGCCGATCCCTTGCCCATGGTTAAGCAGGAATTACCATAAGGGGCGTTGATTTTCCACCGTCCATGCAGTTAACGACCTATTGGGTGAGAGATATTCTATGAGCAGAAAGCGTTATGCATTATGCGGCTTAAGTACCCGCGCTATTTATCAATTTGTGTTACCACTTACCGGGAAAAGCACAGTAGGGGGACCTGCGTTCGATGACCGTTCTGCGCTGGTTGGCATTCTCGATACCGATCGGGTTCGTGTCGAAGCATTCCTTGAGAAGGTTGGGCTTAATGTGCCATTTTTTCCGGGGGATGCCGTTGAACGTATGTTGGCGACAACTCAACCGGATGTTTTAATCGTTGCGGGTCCGGATTTTACACATTGCGATCAGATTGTAACCGGACTTGAGGCGGGCTGCGATGTTATCGTGGAGAAGCCTATGGTTATCAATTGCCAACAAGTGCAGCGTGTTCAGGAAGCTGAACGTGTCAGTGGTCGCCGTGTCCGGGTAGCCCACAACTACCGTTATGCACCGGTCCACAAACGCTTAAAGCGCATGATCATGGGAGGTGAACTCGGGCGCATTGTGAACGTCGAGTTCACGTATAATTTGGATACCTGGCATGGTTCCAGTTATTTCTACCGTTGGAACAGACTGCGGGAGATGTCGGGTGGACTTAGCGTTCACAAGTGCTGTCATCATTTTGACCTTGTTAACTGGTGGCTTGATGACATTCCGGACGAGGTTTTTGCTTTTGGTGGATTAAACTACTATGGGCCGCACGGAACACTTTGCCCGCGTGATGCATCTGGCAGGCGTTTGCCCCCTGCTGAGGAGAAGCGTCAATGCCCTGTATTCGACACGCATTATGCGGGCAAAGTTGATCCGGAATCCAATTGGATCTCCACAAATTGGGATGAATTCGGATTACCCTATGAGGTTCAGTATCCCTCTGAGAAAAGGCGTTATATTTACGATGATGAGATTCAGATTGAGGATACCTACAGTGCGGTTATTCGCTATCGGCGAGGGGCGACTGTTGCCTATTCCTGTAATTTCTGTACCCCATGGGAAGGTTATCTTTTGGCAATGAATGGGACCAAAGGGAGGGTGGAAATTGTCCATCGTTCGGATCCCAATCCGACAGGCAAGAGCAACCCGGCGGGCAATGATGGGCTAATAACCTTTTATCCATTATTCGGCGGAAAGCAGCTTATTGAAATTCCCGGAGTTGCGGGAGGACATGGCGGGGCGGATTTTGCGATACAGCACGATCTCCTTGGGGGGATGTCTGAGGAGTCCCGTGATTTGGAGTTAGTGGCAGGTAGCCGTGCGGGGGGGTATTCGATTGCCGTTGGCGAAGGATGCTGGCGTTCCATTGATGAGCGGAGGCCGATTAAAATTGCAGAGCTTCTCGAACAAGGGATTCCTGCAACGACTTCCGTTTGATTTAATGTATGGAAGGGTAACTCAATTTTTATTCATGTGACCTGACTTATTATGGCAGCACTGGCAGCAGGTGAAAGTGTCAACAATCCATTTGGCCGGATGGTCTACGACGATTACCTTGCCCGGACACGTAAGCTTTATCAAGAACGTGCGTCGCGCATTGAGTCGATTCGTACCCGACGGCAGGCTGAGTTCTACCGGGATGAGGTTGCCGAGGCCGCAGTTCGCTGTTTCGGTCCCTTTCCCGGACGCACCCCGCTGAACCCTCGTATTACAGGGGAGTTGGAGGGGCACGGGTTCCGTATTGAGAAAATTCTATTCGAGAGCCGTCCCCACTTTTGGGTCTCCGCAAATCTTTATATCCCGGAGCATTTGAAGGCGGCGGCCCCTGCGGTATTAGGCAGTTGTGGGCATGCTCCGGAGGGAAAGGCGGCCGCGCCTTATCAATCGTACGCTCAGGAACTGGCCCAATGCGGATTTGTTGTTCTGCTGTTTGACCCGATTTCCCAGGGAGAGCGTGACCAGTTTTATTCTCTCGGACGCGAAGACAAGCTTAGTCAAAATTGTGTTCACGCTCATAATATGATGGGTAAGCAGCTGGATCTGAGCGGTGATTACTTTGGAAACTGGAGGGCTTGGGATGCCATCCGCGCATTGGACTATCTACAGAGCAGGGAAGAGGTTGATCCAGATCGCATCGCAATGACCGGAAACTCAGGTGGGGGCACGATGACGCTGTGGCTGTGGGCACTGGACCGTCGGATCCGGATGATCGGAACCTCCTGCTTCGTCACAACCTTCCTCTCCAATATAGAGAATGAACTGCCCCAGGACGCCGAGCAGTATCCTCCGGGGATGCTGGCCAAGGGGCTTGAGATGGCGGATTTCCTAATCGCGCGTGCCCCTGACCCCGCGATTGTTTTGGCCCAGCGTTATTGTTTTTTTGACCGCCGCGGAACGGCGGCAGCAGCAAAAGAGGTTGCGCGGGTCTACCGTCTCCTGAGGCGGCCCGGACAATTTATTTTTTTTCTTGGGTCCTATGATCATGGTTACCACGCAGATGCGCGTGCGGCGATGGTCCGTTTTTTCTGTAAACATGAAGGCTCCAAACCTGTTGTTGAGCCACAAGCAGTTCCCTTTTCTCCTGAGGTTCTTAATGCCAGCCGTGAAGGGCAGGTGCTTCCGGCAGGGTCACAGGCGTTTCAAGATGTCCATGGTGAAATTATCAGTATTTTGGTTAGACGCCGGAAGAGACTAAGTGCGGAGCAACTCCAACGCCGTCTTGGAAAACTGCTTGGCCTTGCTAAATTGCCAGCCGGACCGATTTCTTACCGCATTCTGAGACCCCATGCCATTAGGGAGGAACTTGTCGTATCGCGGTATGCAATTAATACTGAGCGTAATATCGATGCGATTCTCTTCAGGCCATTTAAGGAACTCGGCCGCCATGTCACCTTGGATGTGGAAGAGTCGCTCATCTTATACATACCTGATTTGTCTTCCATGCTGGATATTGAAAAAGGAATGATGGCTACGCTCGCCAGAGAAACAGGCCCCTGTTATGCCGTGGATGTTCGCGGAACGGGGGAGTCCATTCCATCGGAAGCAGGCGACTTTCTGCAATCCTATGGGATGGATTATATGTTTCACGGACTAGGGGTCATGATGGGAGAGAGTTATTTGGGGCGGCGTGTATTTGATTTGCTTCAAGTCTGTCGCTTGTTGCGGCAAGAAGGAGCCCGTTCTATTACACTGGTGGGCCGGCGGCAGGGAGCCTTAATCGCGTTGTTTGCAGCAATACTGGATCCGCGAATAGAAAGGACAGAACTGTGCGAAGCTCTTCCCTCCTTCGAGACTCTGGCCCGTTCAATGAAGGCGGATTGGCCTGCCAGCCATTGTCTGAGGAGTATTCTCCGTTATTTTGATCTGCCCGATCTGTACAAGGCCTACGGAGAGAGAATAAAGATAATCCAGGATTGATTGCAGGGTGGCTACAAGCCTGCATTCTTTTCGTTTGTACCCGAAATTTCCCGCAAATGGTTCCCGCCGTTTTTGGGGAAAGTCTTCTCGAGTTCCTTGTTTACCTCGGCAATTTCCCTTTCCAGATGCTCATTCATGTCGTGGCGGAGTGTTTCGCGGGCGATACGGATGGCACCACGTATGAAATAGCGGTTGCTGGAGCCGTGTGCTTTCAGCACGAGGCCTTTCAGGCCAAGGAGGGGGGCTCCGGCATAGTTTTCCGGGCTCAGTTGACGCTTCATGGCCTTGAAGGCCCCCTGGCTGAGGAAGGCTCCTATTTTGCGGAGCGGGTTGGCGGTCAACTCCTCCACCATGAAGCCTTTTAAGGTGGAGAAGCAGGATTCCAGGCTTTTGAGGACGATGTTGCCGGTGAAGCCGTCGCAAACCACGACATCCGCGACATTTTTAAAGGTGTCAAACCCCTCAATCGGGCCGACATAGTGCAGATGGTTGCCCATGGTTTTCAGCATTTCGTGGGCCTCGGCTACGCGGGCATTTCCCTTACCCTCCTCGGTCCCGATGGTCAGCAGACCAACCCTTGGTTTTTTGTTAGGTAGCACCAGTTCGGCGTAGCGGGAGCCGAGGATGGCGTTGTGCAGCAGGTGACGGGCGGTGGATTCGGGATTGGCTCCGGAGTCGGTCAGCAAAAAATGATGGTTATGGCTGGGGATAATTGTGGCCAGAGAAGGGCGTTCGATTCCGGACATGGGGCGGAGCATCATGTAGCCGGCAAACATCAGGCTGCCGGTATTGCCGCAACTGACGACGGCCCGGCAGCGGCCTTCCTTGACCAGTGAAAGCGCCCGCATCATGGAGGTGTCTTTCCGGCGGTAACTCTCCTTGGGCTTTTCCTCCATACCGACCACATCGGGGGCATGCTCGATGCTGAGGCGGCAGTCATTCGAAAGCCCGGTCTGCCGCAGCAATGGTTTCAGGACATCCTCTGCGCCTACCAGTACGATATCCTCGAGGTCGGGGTAGGCTTTCAGCGCAAGTTTGACGGCCTCCACCACTTCGGCGGGGCCAAGGTCTCCCCCCATGGTGTCCACGGCGAGAGGGAAGCGGGAGGATCCGCTGGGCATGGAGTCAGCCTGATTGGTACGAGCCATAGGTCAAGAAAATGCTTTTGGATCCTTACCGAGGGGGGCGGGGGAAACAGCGTTTCAAGTAGAAAGGCTGAAACAGGAAACCTCCCGGTAAGGGAGGCTTCTTATCGTACGGAAACTGGATTCCGGTGCTTACAGCTCAACGGTGAGGACCTGGCGGCCCCGGTACATCCCGTTGGCTGGGTTCACGCGGTGGGGCATGAAAAGTGTGCCGTCCGTGTTATCTTTGGACAGTTGGGGTGCCTTGAATTGATTGGCTCCGCGACGCTTGCGGCTGCGTTGTTTCGATTGTTTGCGTTTGGGCTGTGCCATGACGGAAAATGATTGGAGAGTGACTGTTTATCTTTTAAAGGGTTGGGAAATAGGCCGACTTTCCGTTGGGGTCAAGAAAAGATTAATTTTCTTTTTGCCCAAGTCCGTAGGCTGAAGCGGCTTTTCGGATATCGGATATCGGATATCGGATGGCGGATGAATCAGGGCGGATAAAATGATGGGGTTCTGCCCTTCCCACATTGAAAGTTGAAAATTCCGTGCTGAATATTGAAGATTTGTGACAGACGAGGGAGTTGAGAGGCAACGCAGGAATCGCACTTGAAGTTTCTTCCACGCCCCTAAGGGCGCGGCTACAGTACGGTTTTCGGTTGCGGTGGCTGGGAAGGGGAGTTATGTTTTTTGTGCCTGATGTGATGAATAAGACCTATGTGATTGCCTTGGATCAAGGGACGACCAGTTCCCGTTCGATTGTTTTCGACCGTGGGGGGAACGTCAAGGCGGTGGCCGCCATGGAGTTTCCCCAGCAATATCCCCGGCCCGGATGGGTTGAGCATGATCCGTACGATATCTGGGCCAGTCAGAGTGCGACACTGACCGAGGTCATGGGCAAGGGCAATCTTTCCCGGCGGCAAATTGCCGCGATCGGTGTGACGAATCAACGGGAGACAACGATCGTCTGGGACCGCAAAACCGGGGAGCCGGTGTATCCGGCAATTGTCTGGCAGGATCGCCGTACTGCGGCCTTTTGCGAGAGCCTGAGGCAGGAGGGTGTGGAACCCCTCTTTGCTTCCAAAACCGGCTTGCGTCTTGATCCCTATTTTTCCGGAACCAAATTGCGCTGGATTCTCGACCATGTCGAAGGCGTGCGAAAGCGTGCGGAGAGAGGGGAATTGGCCTTTGGGACGGTGGACAGCTGGCTGGTTTGGAAACTGACAGGAGGATCGGTCCATGTGACGGATGTCAGCAATGCTTCCCGAACCCTGCTCTTGAATATTCATACCGGCGAGTGGGATGATGAACTGCTGGAAATACTCGGCATCCCCCGTCCGCTGCTGCCGGAGGTAAAATCCTGCAGCGAGGTGTACGGAGAAGTGGGGGAGGACTTGCATCCTTCCGGGATCCCGATTGCCGGGATGGCTGGCGACCAGCAAGCGGCTCTATTTGGCCAGGCCTGCTTTAATCCCGGTATGGCTAAGAATACCTATGGTACCGGCTGTTTCCTGCTGATGCAAACCGGGGAAAAAGCCATACCCTCGGAAAACAATCTTCTGACCACCGTGGCCTGGAAAATAGGCGGACGTACGGAATATGCGCTTGAGGGGTCGATCTTTATCGGTGGTGCCGTGGTGCAGTGGCTGCGGGATGAGTTGCAAATGATCCGTGCTGCGGAGGAATGCGACCAGTTGGCGGCGACGGTGAACGATGCGGGGGGCTTGTTTATCGTACCGGCCTTTGCCGGACTGGGGGCGCCGTACTGGGACCCTTACGCCCGGGGCCTCTGTGTCGGAATCACCCGGGGGACCAGCCGCGCTCATTTTTGCCGTGCTGCTCTCGAAGGAATCGCCTTTCAGTGCCATGACCTGATCGTCTCAATGGAAAAAGATTCCGGGATCACTTTGCGGGAGTTGCGGGTTGATGGAGGGGCTTCGCGGAGCGAACCGCTGCTGCAGTTCCAGAGTGACCTGTTGCAGGTTCCGGTGATCCGTCCGCAGTGTGTCCAATCGACCGCCCTGGGTGCAGCCTCTCTCGCCGGCCTGGCGGTAGGCTTTTGGGAAAACAGGGAAGAAATGGAACGTAACAGACAGATTGACCGGACCTTTTCCCCGCAAGGCGATGTCAGCCGTTTGGCGCGTTTAAAGCAAGGTTGGCAGCGGGCAGTGGAACGCAGCCGGGGCTGGGAGGATTGTACGAAATTCGGCGGCAAATAAAGTTTCACTTGGTTCTTCGCACAATCCGGTGAATTTTTAAGGGCCGACTAAAATAAGGATGCAAATGCAGATGCCTGAACTCGTCCACCGGACGCGGATCCGCCTGAGTCAGTTGAATAAGATATTTGACTGGCCATTCGGGTATTTACTATGGGAATAGGCTATCGTGGGAGTTACTTACAAAGATTATTATGCGGATCTGGGTGTTTCACGCGGGGCTTCGCAGGACGAGATTAAGAAGGCTTTTCGCAAGCTGGCCCGCAAGTATCATCCGGACCACGCCAAGGACAAGGCAGGAGCAGAGGAGCAGTTTAAGCGCATCAACGAGGCTTACGAAGTTCTGGGAGACCCGGAAAAACGCAGGAAGTACGACGAGTTTGGCAGTAATTGGCAGGAAGGGGCGGAGTTCCGTCCTCCTCCGGGAGGCGGTTTCCGTTACCACCGTCAGGGAGGAGCCGGGGTGGGCTCCGATTTTCATTTTGAGGGAACCGGGTTCAGTGATTTCTTCGAATCCTTTTTTGGCCGTGCCACGATGGGCGGGGGCAGGGGTCATCCTTTTTCAGGAATGGGGGGGGAGCCGGAGGGGGAACTGGATGTGGAAACGGACCTGCTGGTTTCGCTGGAAGAAACGGAGAGCGGGGCCACCCGTTCCCTCCGCCTTCGCCGCAACGATGGCAGCACGGAGCAGATCCGGGTCAAGATTCCCGTTGGGGTCCGTGAAGGCCAGAAAATCCGGGTGGCGGGAAAAGGCCGCGAAGGCCGGGGACAGCGACGTGGCGACTTGTATCTTCTCATTCGTCTGGAAAAGCATCCGGACCTGAGGGTGGATGGAGCCGATCTCCACTATGACGCGGAGATTCCTCCCTGGGAAGCGGCCCTTGGGGGCCGGATCAAGGTGCCGACGCTGGCCCAGCGGGTGGCGGTTAGTGTTCCCCCTGGTAGCCCGGGCGACCGCAAGATCCGGTTGAAAGGACTGGGTTTGAAAAGAAAGGATGGAAGCCGGGGGGATCTCTATGTCCGCCTGAAGATTATTTTGCCGGAATCCCTAACTGAAACACAGCGTAAGGCTTGGGAAGCGCTGCGTAAGGTTTACGGGGATTAGGCTTCCGGACGATTTGTATTGGAAAAGAACACGCTTTCCAAAGTGGTGGCAATAGGTGATAGTAGGCGGCGATGACCGAAAGTCCGGTTAACGGCAAGTTGATCACGATTCCATCCCGGCTGGACCGGGTGGATTTTCTGCGGGAGGAATTCGGTATTTTTTTGCGGGACTGTGCTCTTGGGGAGGAGGAAATTGACACCTGGAAACTTGTTCTGAGCGAAGTAGTGGTCAATGCCATCGTGCATGGCAGTGGAGCTAACCCGGAGAAGCGGGTGGTGGTTCAATGGCAGGCTCGGTCAGGTGAAGTGATGTTGGAGGTGCGCGACACCGGATCGGGGCTGCCTCTGGATGCCGAGGGGATGGCGGTGCTGCCGGAGGATCCGCTCAGTGCGAACGGACGCGGCCTTTTTCTCATTCGCCAGTTTGCAGATGAATGGGAGCATTGGCGCGGGGCGGACGGATACCGCCAGGTTATTGTCCGTAAACATGCCGGGTTGGAGCCGCAGCAGCGCGATGATTCAGTGCTGGAGCAAACCGTGGTGGAGTTGACTCAGTGTTATGAGAGTCTGGCTGCTTTCTACCGGCTGGGTGAGGGTCTCGTGCGTTCGGAGACGGTGGGCCATTTTTTGAAGGGGGCTGCCGAAGACCTTTTTAAAGTGGTGCCCTGTGATGAGTTTCTGATTGTGCTTGGCCCCTTTCCGCAGGAGGTGATTTTGGAGGATCTGAGGAAACTGCCCTTTGTTTCGGTTCAGTGCCCCGGAGGCATTGTTGAGGAGGTGTTCAAAAGCGGGGATGAATTTGTCTGGGAGTCGACTGAGGAAGTGAAGGAGGATACTTTGCTGCAACCCTGTTCCTGTGGGTTTGCGGGTTCCATTCAGGCGGCGGGGACTTTTGTCGGGGTACTTGTTCTCGGACGAAAGAACCATCGGCAATACCTGCAGGCCCGGGATTTAAACACGCTCCGCACCTTTTGTGATCTGCTTGGGATTGCGATTGCCAATGCCAGTAATCTGGTGGTCCGGACCCGTGAGCAGCGGGCCTTGCGGGAGCTGGAAATTGCCAGCGAGCTTCAGCAGACCTTGCTTCCGATCCCGTCGGGTAAAAAGACAGACAGGTGGCAGTTGACGGCACAAAGGCTGAGTGCCCGGGATATTTCGGGCGATTATCTGGAGATGTGGGAGATGCCGGATGGTCGGCTGTTGCTGGTTGTGGTGGATGTTATGGGTAAGGGGGTGCCAGCCGCTTTCCTCGCCTGCATGCTTCGGACCGCTTTACATCTTAGTATGGAGTTCCACTATGAACTTCGGCAATTGATGGAGGACCTGAACACGGTTCTCTACGATCAGGTTGGGGCTGCGTCGGTCTTTGCGACTTGTTGCATGGCCCGGATCCAGCCGGACCTCTCCAGCATGGAGGTGGTTAATGCTGGCCATTGTCCCTTGATCTTGCAGCGGGCGGAAACGGGAGGGGTGTTGACTGTGGAGCCTTCGGGTACGCCTCTCGGGATTTTCAAGGATACGCGTTATCAGATGGTAAAACAGGACCTTTTCCCCGGAGACAGGATTATCCTGTTCACAGATGGCCTCTATGAGTGGGAGTCGGGTGATGGCATCTGGGGCTGGGAAAAATGGGTGGATCTTGTTCAACAATACCGGGAGCGTCCGGCGGAGGAACTTTGGGCGGGTCTCCAGTCCTTGATGATGGAATCGCGCGCGGGCGAACCCCGCCAGGATGACGAAACGTTTATGTGCTTTGATATTTTGCCATGAGTAACACGATACTGATTGCGGACGATGATCCGGTTATGATCAAGCTGTTCGAATTCAATCTCGGAAAGGCGGGATACAAGACTGTGGCCTGTCGGGAGGGGAGTTCTGTATTGTCCAGCACGCTGGAAAGCCATCCGGATATGGTTATATTCGATCTCGTGTTGCCAGGCCGTAGCGGCTTGGAATTGATCAAGGATTTCCGGAGCCACGCGAAACTTGCGGCCATGCCGATCATTGTGGTGACGGCTCAGGGCAGGGGGTCGACGAAGGATGCCTTGCTGGCGGCGGGAGCGGATTGTGTCTTTACCAAACCCTTCAGCCCCAGTCTGCTGCTGGCGAAGGTAGAGGAACTGCTTGCACGCCAGTCTCGCGAAGGGGGTGTATTGTGATTAGTCCGGATAGCGTCCAATTGGCTTCGGTTCCGGTGTTGGATGAAGACCAGATTAAATTGCTGGAGACCTCGGTGGCGGGGGATCGGGCTTTCCTCAAGGATTTATTGGATACCTTTGTTTATGAGAGCCAATTACGACTAAAATCACTGGAAGAGCATTTGCGCACTGCGGATAAGAAGACGGCCCTCCAGGATATACATTTCATGGCGGGCAGTGCGGCGAGTATCGGACTCAACCGTTTTTCTTTTTTTTGCCGGAAGGTGGAAGAACAATTGCGGGGGGGATTTTCATTGTCTTCGGAGTTACCCGGACGTGCGGCGGCTTATCATTCTGAGGGAGTGCGTACTTTGCGGGAACGCTGGGGTTGACCGGATGCTTTTCGCGGCCTTTACTATCGTTATGTTTCTCCAGCCATTGTGCGACTGCGATCTGCACCACATCATCCATCGACAGTCCGTATTCCTTCGCGATCTCCCTCAATCGCTTGAGCAAGGATTCGGTAATAGGAATCGTGTAGTCGTTTGTGCTCATTTGCGCTACAATAGGGGCTGGCATTTTTCTTTTGCAAGGGAAATATAGGGGAGTAGATTGAAAAAATAATATGATGCGGAAAAACAAAGAGAATTCCATCAGCGTCCGCCTTGAGGCAGCACAAAAAGAGCATTTGCAGGATGTCGCACTGAAGATTGGCATGAAGCCGGCCGATATAATCCGTATGGCGATCAACCAGTTTCTTGAGCAGGTTGAAAAAGAAGGGCAGGTCGTGGTTCCTCTCCGTCCCATGGAAGGCCGTATGGTGGCGGAAGACAAAAAGACGTTCACTGCGCGTTGAAAAGGTTTTTTGGATTTTATGTGTTGACGTCTCACTTTTTGTGATTCTAATGTAGCCAAATGAAGCGCATTGAAAGGGTTTCATCTCGAAATGGGGTGATACAGAGCACCTCCATAAGAGTAGTATGATGATGATACAGTATCGATAAGGACAGCAAAGGCGGCCCCACCTCGGGCCGCCTTCTTTTATGAATAAAGCAGGACGGGCATTCCTGCCCGTGTACGTTTCGGTTTGCAAGCCGCAGAAGGCGGAACTTTACCGGACTAGTCTTCCCAGATGCCGAGAAGGCCACCCAGGGGAGGGAGCTGGTATTCGGATCCGGATAATACTTCACCCCCTGCCAGCAGTTTGAATGACAGGCCTTCCGTTCCGGGAGGCGGCTCCATGCGGACTGTCTGTACGTCTTTACCACAGTTCAAGGCCGCACTGTACTGTTTTCCGTCGGCCCCCCGGACAGAAACAACTCTAATTTGTCCGCTGCGTGTGCAGTGTGCGGACAGGGCCGTAGCCATCGCCTGGCTCTGGTGTTTATCCACACCGCTTTGCACCAGATAACTGTGGTCGAGCACGATCTGGCCCGGATCAAACCCGCGCAGTTCTTCAATGCAGGGTGCGCAAATCTCATCCACATACAACGAGGAAACCGGTATGGCTTTGTCCCGGATCACAACCTGTCTGCCTGCCGTGCGATTGAGGATCAGCGTATCTTCTTTATCGAGTAGATGAATTCCAACCAGATCATCCACATTCACCCAGGAGGAATTCAATTCGATTCGAGCGGCCTCAGAAGCGGGGCCGCTGAGTTCCCAGCTCTTCCCCGCCGTATGGTAGTGGCGTATGCCACCGTTAAAGAGGTCATTCGGTATCTGTGAAAACACACCTTTGACCTTGTTCAGAAAGCAGCGATGTCGGCTGATGGAGACATGGATGCAAAGCACTGATGTCGAATCCGGCAAGGCGGCGAAAAGCAGGTGCTGATCGACAATGGCCCGGGGCGCTTCACCCTCGGCCAGTTGATGTTCGCTTACCAGAGAGCCCATCCCGGCGGTAAGGAATCCCCCTTCAAAGGGATGCACGGTAAAGGTTTCCGGGGTGACGACATTACGGGCTCCGGTGCCTTCAAGCCGTCCGCACAGATTCCAGCGCCACTCCGCGAGATCGCTGCTTTCGGGAGGCAGGCAGAGTGCCTGAGGCGGTTCTGCCGCCCTCCAGCAAAAGGAAGCGATGCGCTTGTTTTCGCGGATAAAAGCTGCGCCATGATAGTCATCCGACCAGCTTCCCCCCGCGGGAGCCTGAGGGGAGGACCTTTCCCCGGGCTGGAAGAGTGATTCTTGCCGCCACCAGAGGCCCATCGAATAAGCGCAGGCCCGGTCTGATTCCAGACGGGTGTAATAGGTCGGGGAAATTCCGGCCATCGGCTCCATACGTGCACGCAGGAAATGGCTTCCCCCGCTAGCCGCAGTTTCCCGCTCCATGATGTCCAGCCAGTTGGATTCCAGTTGCAGGCAGTCGGTTTCCCCATGGCGTTCTGCCATCCAGAGCCAGGTGGGGATCGCATAATCCTGACAATAACAATAGCGTGCACGGGAGTCGCCGCCGATCCGGCACAGACGACCATCGGGGAAAGTCATCATCTTTACCACTTTCCACAGGTCGTAGGCGTGGTGGTCAAGGCTGGCAGGTGGTTCCAACCCGCGCCTTTTCCACGAGAAATAACCCATAGCGAGATTGGACAGACAAATCACCATGTAGCCAACGTTGAGATAGGAGTGGTGATTGAGGGCAAAAGACGGGTAAAAATTCGGGCCGATATGCCATTCACTCAAGGGCCGACCGGCAAAGACCTCATCGGACAGGGCGTCTTCCGCGATGGAGATACCGTTCAAAAGGAAACGAATGCCCTTTTCCTCGTATTCGGCCCTGCGCGGGGCTTCAGGGTACAGCATTGCAATGCGGAGTAAAAACACCCCGTTCCAGATATTGTTCTCAGGGTGGTTGTGCTCTACCAGCCCCGCTTTGACCGCGCCGGGTTGGTCGGGAAGCCCCCTGTAGTACGAGTCCAGCAGCCAGTCACCCTCATCAAGCAGAACCTGCTTCCAGCCTTCCTTTTCGGTGGCGTCAAGAAAAGGTTCCAAGGCTTCCATGGCATGCATCATGCGTTCAATTCCCAGAGCACTGATCCAGCTACGGCCCCAGGGTAGCCCGTCGGTACCCGGCAATGTTCCGCTATAGTGGGTGTCAATCTGATAACGCAACATCCGGCGGGCTGCGTCTGTAAACCGCGATTGTTCCGATTTGTCCCTGGTAGTGGCTGCCATCACGGCAATTGCTGCGAAAGCCTTCTGGTGGGTCTGAATCCCCCAATGCCCAAATCCGGTCCCATACACCAGATGACCAGGCTGCTTCGGAGGAGTGTAGCTCTCAGCAATAGCCTGTTTCACCCAGGGCCGAAGTAATCCCTGGTAGCGTTCAATGAACGTGCTGTCGCTTAGATCGGAGGTCGATGAAGGAGTCATGATGATCGATTCTTTTCATTTTCCGCTACCCGGCAACCGCTCCTTTATTTAAACAGTTAAAAAAAGATTGCGGAACGTTTGGAGATGAATGATGAATGATGAATGATGAATGATGGCGGATGGCGGATGGCGGATTTTACCGTTCGTATTTGATTCATGCCTTCGTCCACCCGAACTCCGATTTTCGATCTCCGAACGCCCCTACCCACCCATGAGCACACGGATTCGTTTGAAAGATATTGCTGAGCGGACCGGTTACACGGTAGCGACGGTTTCGATGGCATTGCGGCAGTCGCCCCTGGTGGCGAAGAAGACGCGTGGGCTTATTCTAGCGGAGGCGAAGCGGGTGGGTTATGTTCCTGATCCGCACCTGACGGCGTTGGCCGCTTATCGGAATACGCTTAAAGTGAGATCCTACCGGGCGACTCTGGCGATGGTGGCGGAGTCCGGAGATCGGCGGACTTGGGAGTGGCAGACACCCTTTTCACGAAGGGCAGAAGCTTTGGGGTACAAAGCGACCCCTTTTATTTTAAATGATCCGGAGAAGGCGTGGCCAGCACTGGTCCGGACGCTTAAGGCCAGAGGCATCCGAGGGCTTTACATAACACCCCGTCGGCGGATTGACGAAGTGTTTCCTGAGGTGGACCTGGGCGACCTCTGCCTTGTTACAGTTGGCCCCTCGGTTAAAATCAAAGGAATTGCCCGCTACGGTACGCATCAGTTTCTCAATACACAAGACCATCTGGAAGCACTATGGGAGAGGGGTTACAAGCGCCCCGGGCTTTGGTTGCCTGAGCGGTCGGACGAACGGGTTAATGGTCAATTTTCCGGGGGCTTTCATGTGGCCTATTCCAGACGGAAACAGCGCATCCCAAGGATTTTGAGGGACGCGGAGCCCGATGAGGCGAGTCTGCGCGGTTGGGTCAAGGCGGAAGGAATTGATGTGGTGATGGGGATGGCGCCCTCGCTGACACTGCTAAAAAAGTGGCGGGTTCAGATGCCGGAAGAATTCGGATTTTCTGCTATCAATCTGGCAAAACCAGCCCCACCTGTTCCCTGTTCCGGCTTTTATTATGACCGCAACGCACTGCATGAAGCAGCGGCGGATGGCCTTCATGCCGGCCTGATCAATCCACTTGCCCCAGCTGGGTCCGTACCACTCCTGACCCTGAATCAAGGGTTTTTCGTTGATGGCGGAACGACAGGGGGGATATAGCCCGCATATCTTGTGAGATAAGCGGGATAGGAACTCCGAACTCCGATTTTCTATCGCCCTGCGGGTGTTTCTTTGTAGATTCGCCGGCTTGTGAGGGTACTGTGGACAGAAGCGAAGAAGACCTTGGCCTTGGCTCTGCCTTTGGTGATGGGATTGGTTGGGGCGCATATGATGGCTCTGATTGATGCTGCCATGATCGGGCGATTGGGGGTGGAGCCTTTGGCTGCGGCTGCCTTTGGCGGGAACGTAACCGGATTTTTCCTGATTATTGGCTTTGGTCTGTGCACGGCAGTTCAGATTTTGGTGGCCCAGTCGCATGGGCGGGGGCATTCGCGTGAAGGTCTGTTGGTTTTACAGACCGGACTTTGGCTGGTGCTGATCTATGGTATGTTGCTAGCGTTGCTGGCACCCCTCAACCAGTCGTGGCTTTATTATCTTGGGCAACCTTACGGGGTGGTGGCACAGTCGGAAGGGTATGTCGTGTTACTTTTCTGGTCCATTCTACCAGCTCTGGCTTATCAGGCTCTCAAGAATTTTTACGAGGCGCAGAATCGTCCCTGGCTACCCTTTGCCATTCTGGTGGCGGGGCTTCTTCTGAATGTTTTGCTGAACTGGCTGTTGATCTACGGCAAACTCGGCTTTCCCTCCATGGGCTTGGATGGTGCTGGGTTGGCAACCTTTCTGGCCCGGCTATCCATGCTCGTTACCATGGGGGTCTATTTGCTGCGGGAACGCTTGCATGGGACGGTACTCCGGCTGCGGGACTTCATGAAACTCGATCCGGCCCGGATCCGGAGGATGCTGTCTCTCGGTGTTCCGGCCTCCTTTCAGATCATTTTTGAGATGGGGCTCTTTACCTTCGTGACCGTTATGATGGGCTGGTTCGGTGCCATGACTTTGGCGGCGCATCATATTGCACTGAGTGTGGCGTCCTTGATTTTTATGGTCCCACTGGGATTGGCCTTTGCCACGACAATTCGGGTGGCGGAGGCCGTCGGGCTGGAGGATCCGGGGGCTGTCAGGCGGATCGGTCTCAGTAGCCTGATGGTTTCAACGGCGATTATGGGGGTTTTTGCCGTTCTGACGTTCTCCCTCAGGTGGCAAATTCCGCTGTTGTTTATCAGCGATTATCCCGTGATCAAACTGGCATCGCAGATGTTGATTGTCACCGCACTTTTTCAGCTTTTTGACGGCTTACAGGTGAGTGCGCTCGGGGCCTTGCGCGGACTGGGTGATCTGAAAGTTCCGACACTGTTTGCCTTTATCTGTTACTGGGTGGTCAGTCTTCCGGTGGGCTATGGTTTCGGTTTTTATTTTAAGCTTGAGGGAATCGGACTTTGGTTGGGGCTGTTGACTGGAATCCTGTTGGCCTCAGTGTTACTTACTTCCCGTTTGTTCTGGAAATTCAAGCAACAGCTTCGAAGAATCGATGCGTGATGCTTCACGCATCGATCCACGCTCTCACGAGCGCGGCTGCGGATCGGAGTCGTTCCCAAACATGTGCATGACCTGTGACACGTCCTTGTCGCCGCGTCCGGACAGGTTGATGATCATGATTTGGTCCCGGGACATTTCGGGGGCACGTTTGAGGGCGTAGGCGACGGCGTGGGTTGATTCGAGTGCGGGGATGATCCCTTCGATACGGCTGAGGAGTTGGAAGGCTTCCAGAACTTCGCTGTCGGTGGCATAGCCATAATCGATACGTCCCAGATCGTGGTAGTAAGCGTGTTCCGGTCCGATGGCGGCGTAGTCGAGGCCGGCGGATACGGAATGGGTCAGCTCGATCTGGCCGTCGGGGTTTTGAAGGATGTAGGTTTTGCAGCCTTGCAGGATGCCGATCTTTCCGCCCTCGAAGCGTGCGGCATGTTCACCCGGGCGGATGCCGTGGCCTCCGGCCTCGACTCCGACCATTCGAACGGAAGGTTCTTCGAGAAATTCGTAGAAGAGGCCAATGCTGTTGCTGCCGCCTCCGACGCAGGCTACCAGTTCATCCGGCAGGCGTCCCTCCATTTCCATAATCTGGCGGCGGGTTTCCTCTCCAATGATCTTGTGGAAGTCACGCACCATCATGGGGTAGGGGTGGGTACCGAGGGCAGAGCCGAGGATGTAGTGGGTATCCTCCACATTCGTGACCCAGTCACGGATGGCCTCGTTGACCGCATCCTTCAGGGTTTTCTGGCCAGCTTCGACACTGCGGACTTCGGCCCCCATCAGGCGCATGCGGAAGACATTGAGGGCCTGGCGTTCCATATCCACGGCCCCCATATAAATGACGCATTCGAGTCCGAACTTGGCGCAGACTGCCGCCGTGGCGACCCCATGCTGTCCGGCTCCGGTTTCGGCGATGATTCGCTTTTTGCCCATTCTGCGGGCGAGCAGGGCCTGACCGATGACGTTGTTGATTTTGTGGGCACCGGTGTGGAGACCATCTTCGCGTTTCAGGTAGATGCGGGCCCCGCCACAGTGTTCGGTTAGACGTTCGGCAAAATAGAGTTCGGTGGGACGTCCGGCGTACTGCCTGAGCATGTGGAGCAGTTCGCGGTTAAACGCAGGGTCTTTCTGTGCTTCGCCGTAGGCTTCGATCAGTTCGTACAGGGCGGTCATCAGGGTTTCGGGGACATACATGCCCCCGTAGATGCCAAAATGCCCGGTAGCGTCGGGTAGATTGTGCCGGGATATGGTTTGGTTTTCCGGAGATTCAATGGTTCTGGATGATGACATGGCTCAAAGGGAATACGCTAATTCAGGGAAAGATCAAATATGCTTTACCGTTATCAAGGTCAGGTCATCCGGGAAGGGATGATGACCAGTGAAACGTTCTACTCCTGAGATGATCCCTGCATTGAGTTCGTGCGCATTGCGTTCGCGGAGCATCTGGACTGTTTTGGAGAGACGTTGGCCTCCAAATTCCACGCCTTCGGCGGTGGCGGCTTCGGTAATGCCATCGGTATAAAATACCGCGACATCCCCCCGGTTGAAGGGGATGGTCTTGTCTTCAATCACGAGGTCAAAGATTTCGGGAGGCACCATGCCCACAGCCATACCTTCGGAGGGAATGTAATCCGCCTTGCTTCCGCCGTTATCCTTGCTGACAACCAGAAGAAGTTCGTGGCCTGCTCTGGCCAGGGTGAGGGTGTTTTTTCTGGTATCGATAATCGCGTAGATCATCGTGATGAACATATCCTGGCGGATTTCTCCTGAGAGGGCCCGGTTCATGGATTTGAGAACCTCAGTGGGGGTCTTATTCTCCAGTGCGAAGTGCCGTAAATTCGTTTGGCAGATGGCCATGAGCAGAGAGGCGGGGACCCCTTTCCCGGAAACGTCGGCAATGGCGATCCCGATGCGGTGCTCGCTGAGGCGGAACACATCGTAGAGATCACCCCCGATCTTTTGGGCAGGCCGGTAGTAGGCATCGATATCCAGGTCCGGATTTTCGGGGAAGGTGGTCGGTAACAACATTCCCTGAATGCTGCTGGCCATGGTCAGGTCGAAATCCAGCTTATTCTTCTCAATCTGGACCTTCATCAGATCCGAATTATGCAAGGCCATGCCAGCCTGTTCCGCCAGCGATTGGACGAGTGAGAAATCAGTTTCGTTGAAGGCCATGCCGTCAGCCGGGTTGGTGACGGCGAGGACACCGAGTACTTTTTCCCGGAAAAGGATGGGGGCAACAATCATGGAGCGGACCCGCAGGGAGGGGTCTTCA
>CAZCJJ010000027.1:0-29011 GCA_964499045.1 uncultured Opitutales bacterium
CCCGGTCCGCGCCTTGCCAGAGTCACTTGTGAATCTTGTGAGATAAGCGGGTTAGTGGAAAAAGTTCAGGCTGCCGCACCTGAGGTGCAGGTCACTTCGGGGAGAGAAAAGTAGCAGAGGTATGGCGATTGGCATAATCGCAATATAGGACGTAAGGGGATGCCGGGGGTGAGTCAAGTGCCTGTGCCGTTGTGGGGGAATATTTTTGATTATTTATTTGCCAGTATATCTCACAAAAGGATCACACGAGGGGTGATGGCTCTCTCTCCCCTTTTTCGTGGTCGTTGTCGTGATCGATTCAAGTTGTCGAAAGAGTTAGGATTACGATTACGATTACGACTGTCGCTTCACTGACAACGAGCTGGAAGACGTGGGCAGGAACCACCTTCGCCGATGCTACTGCGGTCGCGGTGCCCGCGCTCCGTTGGGGGGGGGGGTACGGTCAGGCGGTTGAAATGCCCTCTCCTCCCCTCTCAAGCGGTCGCCCAGTAGTTCGGGCTCATTTTGTGGCCTTCGGGCTGATCGGTTTCGGCGAAGTACACTGCCATCCGGAAATAGTGCAGCCGGTCTTCGGGAGACTCCGGTTTCTTCTTTCTCAGTTCAGCATAAAGGTTCTCCGGAGAACGTCCGTTGAGGTGGTAAATTTCCCTCAACCCCAAATCCAGCAAGTCGCGGGCCACCTCCGTCCTCATGCGCGGGATACGCATGAAGGCGGATTGGAGGGCGGCATAGTCTGTTTTCTTCTTCTTTTTCTCCTGCATGGCGGGATTCTTCCTCAACGCAGGCGGACAATCAAATCCTTACTTTCGACTGAATCGCCGACCTTGGCATGGACCGCATCCACCACACCGTCGCAGGGGGCATAGATGGTGGTCTGCATCTTCATGGCTTCAAGGACACAAAGGCGGTCGCCCTTCGTCACCTTGTGTCCAACGGTGACGGCGATGGTTGCGACCATTCCGGGAATCGGGGCGGCCACTTGCTTTTGATCCGACGGATCTGCCTTGGGACGGGAGACTTCCGCCGGTTGAACCGATTTGTCCAGAATATGGGTATCGCGGCTGCGTCCATTCAATTCAAAGGTCAGAACGCGCATGCCATCCTTGTCGGGCTCCCGCATGTTAAGGAATTTGAGGTACAGGGTCTTCCCTTCCTCAATATCCACCATGACCTCTTCCCCCGGCTTGAGGCCGTAGAAAAAGGTCTGAGTGGGGAGCGGGCTGACATTGCCGTATTCGGTCCGCACCGCCTCAAATTTCTCCGCCACATCGGGGTACATCAGGTAGTTGTACACATCATCGTCGGAGATCTCCCGTTTCCACTTCTTGGCCAAAGTACGGCGGGTTTCCTCCAGGTCGATTTTTTCGGCCTTGCTTCCCGGGCGCCCCTTGAAGGGCTTACGGTCACCAAGCACCACCTTCTGAATGCCCTTGGGCCAGCCACCTTTCGGCTGCCCGAGGCCGCCTGCCAGCATGTCGATAACCGAAGCCGGGAAAGGTGTGGAACCCGGATCGAGGTTAGCGAGGTCCTTGGGTTCGATTCCGCGGGTGAGCAGGAAAATGGCCAGATCCCCCACCACTTTGCTGGAGGGGGTCACCTTGACAATATCGCCGAGCAGGAAGTTGACCTCGCGATAATAGCGGACGACCTCCGGCCAGCGTTTGCCGAGACCGAGGGCAGTGGCCTGCTCCCGCAGGTTGGTGTATTGGCCTCCCGGCATTTCATGCTGGTAAACCTCCGCACTGCCAAATTTCGGCGAGCTGTCGAAAGGACCGTAGTACTGGCGGACCGCCTCCCAGTAAAGGGACAGTTCGTCCAGCGCCTGCTGGTTAAGCTGCGTATCCCGGGGGGAGCCCCGCAAAGCGTGTGCGATCGAATTCAGGTTGGGCTGTGAAGTCAGCCCGGAAAGCGAGGATATCGCCAGGTCCACAATATCGGCTCCGGCATCCGATGCCTTCATGATGGAGGCGGAGGCAATGCCACTGGAGTCGTGGGTATGGAAGTGGATCGGAATACCAATCTCCTGTTTCAGTGTTTTAATCAACTTCTCCGCAGCCCTCGGATGGCACAGGCCGGCCATGTCCTTGATGGCCAGAATATGTGCCCCCATTTTTTCCAGTTCTTTAGCCAGATCGACATAGTACTGGAGCGAATACTTCTCACGCCCCGGTTCCAGGATGTCACCGGTATAGCAAATCGCCGCTTCACAGAGGCTGTCGGTATGGTTGCGAACGGCATCCATGGCCGGCTTAAGATTGGGCAGATAATTCAGCGAATCGAAGATGCGGAAAATATCCATACCCGCATCGGCGGAATGCTTGACGAAGCCCTTGATGACATTGTCCGGATAATTCGAATAGCCGACTCCATTGGCGCCACGCAGGAGCATTTGGAAGAGCACATTGGGGATACGTTCACGCAGCTGGCGGAGGCGCTCGAAGGGGCACTCGTTGAGGAAGCGCATACTGGTGTCAAAGGTCGCCCCACCCCACATCTCCATACTGAACAGGTTGGGCAACAGGTGGGCCATTGCGTCCGCGCATCCGAGCATATCGAACGTCCTGATACGGGCCGCCAGGAGTGACTGGTGCGCATCGCGGAAGGTGGTATCGGTAACCAGCAGGCGTTTTTCCTTTTGGATCCATGCGGCAAACTTTTCCGGTCCCAGTTCCAGCAGCAACTGGCGGGATCCCGGTTGCGGCGACTTTCCATGCTCGAAAGACGGGGTGATCAGCGGCAGGCTCATATCCGGAACCGGACGACCCTTCACCTGCTCGTTGCCATTGACGATCACGTTGCCGATATAGTTCAGCAACTTGGAAGCCCGGTCTTTCCGTGGTTTGAACTGGAAAAGGGAGGGGGTCTTGTCGATCAAGGTCGTCGTAGCCTTCCCCGAGACAAAGGTCTCGTGGTTGATCACATTCTCCAGAAAGGGGATATTGGTTTTCACCCCTCGGATGCGCATTTCCCGCAAGGCCCGGTCCATCCGGTGAATCGCATCCTCAAAGGTCCGTCCGGAGGCTGTCAGCTTGACCAGCAGCGAATCATAGAAAGGCGTGATGACTGCACCGGTATCGCCCATGGCGCCATCCAGACGGATACCGAAGCCGGCGGCACTGCGGTAATTGAGAATCTTGCCGTAGTCGGGAGTGAATTGCTTTTCGGGGTCCTCGGTGGTGATCCGGCACTGAATGGCATAGCCGTTCCGCATGATCTTATCCTGCTGCGGCAAGTTCACTTCGGGATCAAAGAGCGATTTGCCTTCGGCCACCAGAATCTGGGTACGGACAATATCGAGTCCGGTGATGACCTCCGTCACGGTATGCTCCACCTGGATGCGGGGGTTCATTTCGATAAAGAACCACTCATGGGTATCCATATCGTAGAGAAACTCGACCGTTCCGGCATTGTCATAGCGGATTGTCTGCGCGATACGTACGGCGGCATCGCAAAGTTCCTTCCGCACGTTTTCCGGAAGATTGATGGAAGGGGCAATTTCGATGACCTTCTGGTGGCGCCGTTGGACGGAGCAGTCGCGTTCATGCAGGTGAAGTACATTGCCATGCCTGTCCCCGATGATCTGAACCTCAAGGTGCTTGGCACGGGCGATATACCTTTCCAGAAACACCTCAGGGTTTCCGAATGCCACCTTGGCCTCGTTCTGCGCTTCTTCCAGCAGGGGCACCAGATCCTCTTCCTTGCGGACCACCCGCATACCCCGGCCACCCCCACCATGGGCAGCCTTAACGATCAAGGGAAAGCCGATTTTACGGGCCAGTGCGACAGCCTTTTTCGGATCGCTGACAGGATCCTTTGTGCCCGGCAAGGTCGGCACCTTCGCCTTCTCCGCAATTTTGCGGGCCGCCACCTTGTCTCCCATCTGCTTCAGGAGTTCGACCCGCGGCCCGACAAAGGTGATTCCGGATGCCTCACAGGCCTTGGCGAAATCGGCGTTCTCCGATAAAAAACCGTAGCCCGGGTGGATCATATTCACCCCTTTTTCCTTGGCCAGATTGATGATGCTCTCAATGTCCAGATAGGCGGCAACCGGCCCCTTGCCCTCGCCCACCAGATAAGCCTCGTCCGCCTTGAAACGGTGGACCCCGAAACGGTCTTCCTGGGCATAGACGGCTAGCGTCTGGTATCCCAGCTCTGTTGCGCTGCGGAAGATTCTAACGGCGATTTCACTACGGTTGGCGGCAAGTAACTTTTTCATAATCTTATAAAACCCATTAATAAAGTTGCTTAGCACAGGCGATGGCAAACTTTTACATAGAAACTATTGAGCCTGTAGGATTATAGGCTGTAGGCAGCAGCTCTAAATTTGACCCACACCTTAAATGCTTGCATTTACTGCGAATACTGCGATTATTTCGGCTATGAGCCCTTTCGCACTTCAGTATCAGGATACCTTCGCCCCAACGGATCACGACCGGACATTGGCCCGCCGATCCAGTCGCGACCTATCCCGTTTCCTCGGAGTCGACCACGATTTGAAACTCCGGGTAGAGGATCAGGATAAACCAACCGAGGTAGTCATTCCACCGGCTGCTGTCCGCTTTCTTGTCGAGTTGCTGTCCGAAATGGGGCGTGGTAATGCGGTCACACTGATTCCGGTTCATGCGGAATTGACCAGTCAGCAGGCCGCCGATCTTCTCAATGTTTCGCGGCCCTCGCTGATTAAGTTACTGGAGGGTGGAGATATTCCGCATCGTCGGGTAGGCTCGCACCGCCGGATACTATTCAGTGATCTCATGGCCTACAAAGAGCACGTTGATGCTGCCCGGCGCAAGTCTCTGGACGAACTGGTGGAACAAGCAGAGGAACTCGATATGGGCTACTGAGATGTCCCGGTACACGGCCATTTACGACGCCTGCGTACTGTACCCCGCGCCATTGCGGGATCTTTTGCTGGAGTTGGCGTTGACGGACCTTTTCAAGGCTCGATGGTCGAACCGCATCCATGAGGAATGGATCAGGAATCTTCTGCAGAATCGCCCCGACCTTACTATTCAGCAGCTGGAACGTACCCGTGATCTGATGGACGCGAACATCCGCGATTGCCTTGTCGAAGGATTCGAAGATTTGGAAGAGACAATCCACCTTCCAGACCAGGATGACAGACATGTTGTCGCCGCAGCCATCAAGGGGAGGGCCGATGTCATCATTACCTTCAACCTGACTGACTTTCCTTCGGGCATTTTGGATTCATGGGAGATTGAAGTTCAACATCCGGACCAATTTCTCGCCAACCTCATTGATCTCGCTCCTGGACACGTGGCTGGAGCCGTGAGAACCTGCCGATTGCGTTTGAAGAAGCCGCCGAAGACAGTTGACGAATACCTCGATGTCCTAGCACGACAGGGTCTCCCTGAGTCCACCACGATGCTTCGCCGAATGCGGGAAAAGCTCTGAAAAAGCCGCGCCACTTCTTTGACTTTCCCCGTTTCGCTCTTGCCACCGGGCGCTGAAAAGTTTCCTTGATGGGGCATGAGTAAAGTTCTGATTATTGGTGCGGGTGGGGTTGGCAATGTGGTGGCACACAAGTGTGCCCAGGTACCGGAGGTTTTCTCCGAAATCATTTTGGCATCGCGTACGGTGGCCAAATGCGAGCAAATCGCCCGCGACATCAAGGAATTGCAGGGACGGGAAATCCGGACTGCCCGGATCGACGCCGATGATGTCGCGTCCACCACTGCATTCCTGCAGGCGGAAAAGCCGGATCTGGTCATCAATGTGGCCCTGCCCTACCAGGACCTGCCACTGATGGACGCCTGTCTGGCCGCCGGGGTTGATTATCTCGACACCGCCAACTACGAGCCGCCGAACGAGGCCAAGTTCGAGTACAAATGGCAGTGGGCCTATCAGGACAAATACACCTCCGCCGACCGTATGGCCCTTTTGGGTTCCGGCTTTGATCCGGGGGTCACCAATGTGTTCTGCGCCTATGCGCAAAAGCACCATTTCGATGAAATCCATACCATCGACATCCTTGATGCCAACGCCGGGGACCACGGCTATCACTTTGCCACCAACTTCAACCCTGAGATCAACATCCGGGAAATCACCCAGGACGGGCGCTACTGGGAAGAAGGCGAATGGAAAGAAATCCCCGCCCTGTCCCAGAAGCAGGTATATGACTTTCCGGTTGTCGGCCCCAAGGATGCCTACCTGCTCTACCATGAGGAACTCGAATCCCTCTGCCAGAACATCAAAGGGCTCAAGCGCATCCGTTTTTGGATGACCTTTTCCGAAAAATACCTGACCCACCTCCGGGTTCTCGAGAACGTCGGCATGACCAGTATTGAGCCGATCGAATACGAAGGTAAAGCGATCGCCCCCATTCAGTTCCTCAAGGCAGTCCTCCCCGACCCGGCCAGTCTGGGACCGCGTACGAAGGGCAAGACCTGTATCGGTTGCGACATCACCGGGATCAAGGATGGGAAGCAAAAGCGGATTTTCATCTATAATGTCTGCGACCACGAGAAATGTTATCGTGAGGTGCGCAGTCAGGCCATCAGCTACACCACGGGCGTGCCTGCCATGATCGGCGGCATGATGATTCTCGGTGGTTTGTGGCGCAAAGCGGGTGTCTGGAACATGGAGCAACTCGACCCGGATCCGTTCATGGATGCCCTCAACCAGCATGGTCTCCCCTGGGAAATCAAGGAGTTGCCTGTGAGCTCCTAATCCGGCGAGGCCGGATTAGGAGAATGAAAAACATAGAATGAAGAATGAGAAAACAAAGGAGAGCGGGCATCTTGCCCGCTTAAGCATAACGTCACGGGCGGGACGCCCGTGCTCCTTTTTTAACGATTGATGTGCTAAGTTTTACCCCCCCTTCCCATGATCGGCATCCGGATTCAGAACCTCAGCAAGTACTTCGGACAGACTGTCGCGCTGGAGGGGATTGATCTTCAGATCGAGGCGGGGGAACTGTTTTTCTTTCTCGGCCCCAGCGGTTGCGGCAAGACTACCCTGCTGCGCTGCCTCGCCGGCTTTTATACGCCGGACAAGGGAAACATTCTTTTCGGGGAACAGGATGTCACCCGCCTTGAGGCACACAAGCGCAACACCGGCATGGTCTTCCAGAGCTATGCCCTCTGGCCGCACATGACCGTACTGGAAAATGTGCTCTTCGGGCTGCAGCAGCAGAAGGTCGCCAGGAGCGAAGCTTTGGACCGGGCCCGGGAGGCACTGCGGTCCGTGGAAATGGCAGACTACGAAGCACGGAAACCCAATCAGCTTTCCGGTGGACAACAGCAGCGTGTGGCCCTTGCCCGCGCCCTTGTCGTGCGTCCGCGTTGCCTGTTGCTCGATGAACCCCTGTCCAACCTCGACGCCAAACTCCGTAATGACATGCGGCAGGAAATCCGCCGTATCTGCAAGGAGTTCAAGCTGACTACCCTCTACGTCACTCATGACCAAAAGGAAGCCCTCAGTATTGCCGACCGGATCGCGATTTTTTCCCAGGGCCATATTCAGCAGGTTGGCACTCCACTGGAAGTTTACAAACGTCCGCTCAATCACTTCGTCGCCGACTTCATAGGTGAAAGCAATTTCATTGAAGGGACGATCCACACCTGTGCCGCCGGACAGGCCATTGTCGATTGCCCCCTCGGCCAAATTGTTGGCGTGCTGCCCCACCCGGATCCTATTCCCGAGGAAGGCTCGCGGGCCCTGCTTTCCATTCGTCCGGAAGCTTTGCACATCGATAGCTTTCCGGCGGATGAGAATAGTTTCACCGGACGTATTACCGGGACCACCTACTACGGAGAGGTGGCTCACTACGACGTGGAAACCGGAAGCGGCACTTCGCTCCGGATATCGGAATTGAACCCGCGCCATCTCGGTGGCGTCCGGGGTGAGGAGCTGCATATCTGGGTAGCCCCCGAAGATGTCGTGGTGCTGCCCGGGCAAAGCTGATCAGGCATGGGTAAGCGCATCACCATACTTCTGCTGATCGCCCTGGTGGTCGGGCTTCCCCTCGCCTTGCAGCGGAAAGAGGAAACCATCCGCAACCCGGACGAGGTGTTGGTGATTATTTCGCCTCACAACGAGCACATCCGCAGGGAATTCACCCTTGGCTTCCGCGAATGGTACCGGGAGCGCACAGGGAAAACCATCGCCATTGACTGGCGTTCGCCCGGTGGAACCTCCGAGATCATCCGCTATCTGGATTCCGAGTACACCAATGCCTTCCGCCTCCAATGGGAGCGTGATCTCAGACGACGGTGGACAGCGGAGGTTCAGGACAACTTCAGTAACCGGCGCTTGCGGCTGCCCCTTGATCAGGCGGAAGACAGCCCCGGCCAAGCTGCCCGACGGGCCTTTCTGGAAGGACAGGCCTCCATCGGGATCGACCTGTTTTTCGGCGGCGGCTCTTATGACTTTGGGATCAAGGCCGCTCAGGGCCAACTCGTCCCCTCCCGCATCCTCCAGACTCACCCGGAATGGTTTGGCCCCGACAGCATTCCGGATCGATTTGGCGGCGAGACCCTCTATGACCCTGAAGGACGTTGGGTAGGGGCTGTGCTGAGCAGTTTTGGCATTATTTACAACCGTGAGCTGATCAAGCGCCTCGGCTTCGAAGATAAGCCCTCCGGTTGGCGGGACTTGGCTGACCCGCGTTTCATGGGACTGGTGGCAGTCGCCGATCCAAGCAAGAGCGGATCCATCAACAAAGCTTTTGAGATGATGGTCCAGGAGCAGATGCAGGGGGCGGTGAAAGGGGGCGAAGCAAGCCCTGAGGCACTGGCTGAGGGTTGGATGAGCGGAATGCGTCTGATCCAATTGATATGTGCCAACGGACGCTATTTTACAGATTCCGCCACCAAACCGATTCTGGATGTCGCCCGGGGGAATTGTGCGATCGGCATGGCCATCGACTTTTATGGCCGCTTTCAGGAGCAGAACCTGCAGGACAGGAGTGGCAGTGAACGTTTTGCCTTCTTTACCCCCCAAGCAGGCTCTGCGATTTCTGCCGATCCGATCGGCATCCTGCGCGGAGCCCCCAATCCCGAATTGGCGGAGGCGTTCATCGAATATACACTGTCACTGGAAGGACAGAAACTGTGGGGCTTTAAACCCGGCGAAGCGGGTGGGCCCCGGCGCAATGCCCTCCGCCGCTCTCCGATCCGCCGTGAACTCTATGCCCCGGAGTGGCAATCCCATTTGGCTGACCCCGAAGTGAATCCCTATGAGGATACCAGCGGCTTCACTTACCAGCCTGTCTGGACCGGGCCCCTCTTCAATGAATTGCGCTTTATTATCAAAGCCGCCTTCATCGACCCCCACCCCGAATTGAAAGAGGCCTGGGCTGCAATCGAAAAGGCCCGCCAGGAAAATCGTCTTGAGGACTATGCGGCTGCATTGGCTATCCTGCAGGATTTAAGTGCCATCGATTACGCCGCCGCACAAGGCCAGATCAAAGAAGCACTCTCCGGCAATGCCCTGCAACGCCTGCAGTTGGAAAACGCTTTGAACCGGCATTTTACTGAGCAATACCGGAAAGCGAGAGAACGGGCGAACTTGATATGCCCGTTACTTCAAGAATGGATCGACCAGACAAAGTACTCCAATAACGAGCAACAGGATACTGGTTGAAATACTGAGAGCGCGTACTGATAAACGGCGGCCCAAATTCAAACCAAGCATACAGCCTATGAATATGGCAGGGAAAATGGCCAGCCCCGTTTTCAATGGAGGTACAATGCCCCAACCAAATGCCAACAAAAGCATGCCCAACTGAAAGGGGACCAAGGGCAGACTCATCGCAGGAACAGCCACACGTTTAATTTCATTCGACCAGTCATGGGAGTGAACCCAGAAAACAATGGGAGGACCACCAATATTGGCCATTCCTGTCAGTAATCCGCTGCTGGATGCGGCAAGGATACCCCAACCCCGGCGGATTTCCTTCCGTGGAACCGGCTTCATCCACAAATGGAGACAGAGCATTGCCAGGATCACACCACCTATGACCTGCTTGGATAAACTGATGCTTTGAAAGGAAAGTAACTTCAAAAGGAGAATCCCCACGGGAACAAAAAGCAGGGACAGAAGAATGTACGGAGAAAACATTTTCCAATCCACATGGTGATTCATCCTCGAAGTCATCACTACCCGCTGAAGCGTGGAAGCCAATGATGAGAGCATCACCGCTTCAGGCAAAGGCATCCCGATTGTAAGAAGCAAGCCGTTGCTAAACAGCGCAAATGCAAATCCCACACTCGACTGGACAAAACTACTGAACAATAAAATGCCACACTGCAGCAGCAGCATAACCATCGGATTCGATGCTACATACTCCTGCCAACCGGCCATGTGATTATCATTATATTGAAGTCAAAGACAGCTTCAATACTCGAAAAGACCTTACGCTTCCAGTTTACGGAAGGCCACGGTTGCGTTGTGGCCGCCAAACCCGAGATTGTTGCTTAGGGCGACCTTGACCTCCGCTTCCCGTTTGACGTTTGGAACATAGTCCAAGTCGCAGTCAGGATCCGGGTTTTCCAAATTAATCGTCGGGGGGACGACTCCAGTCTGGATAGCTTTGACACAAACCGCCGCTTCAACGGCCCCGGCAGCACCAAGGAGGTGGCCGGTCATTGATTTGGTGCTGCTCATCATCAGCTTGTGAGCGTGATCGCCAAACACCTTTTTGACGGCGAGCGTCTCAAATTTGTCGTTGTAGGGGGTCGATGTGCCATGGGCATTGATGTAATCGACATCCTCCGGTTTCAAGTCTGCCCAACGGAGGGCATTGTTCAGACAGGAGGCCAAGCCTTCACCGCTGGTGTCCGGGCTGGTGATATGGAAAGCGTCGCAAGACGCACCGTAACCGGCCAGCTCGGCATAAATGGTAGCACCCCGGGCCTTGGCATGCTCATAGGATTCAAGGATCAGGATACCGGCCCCATCACCCATGACAAAACCATCGCGGAGGGCGTCAAAAGGACGGCTCGCTCTTTCCGGGGTGTCATTGAAATGGGTGCTCATGGCACGCATGGCACAGAAGCCGCCGAAGCCGACCTGAATGATGGCGGCTTCGGTTCCTCCGGCCAGCATGATATCGGCATCACCACGCCGAATGATGTGCATGGCCTCACCGATGGCATGACTGGCACTGGCACAGGCACTGACCACAGCGAAATTCGGTCCCTTCGCGCCGATCTCAATCGCAACCACACCGGAAGCGATATTCGCGATCAGCGAGGGAATCATGAAGGGGGAAACCTTGCGCGGTCCCAGATCCTTCAGCCGCCAGGATTGCTCCTGAACCGTTTCCAATCCACCGATCCCCGATCCGATAATGACCCCCATACGGGATTGCTCGACCTTGGTAACGTCGAGTTGAGCATCGCCGAGAGCCATTTTCGAAGCCGCCATCGCATAATGCGTGTAGCGGTCACTTCGTTTGACCTCCTTCGGATCCATATACTGGGCCGGATCAAAGTTGTCGACCTCGGCTGCGACCTTGGACGAATAGTCAGTCGGGTCGAAGCGGGTCACACGGCGTATACCGCTGCGACCTGCCGTCAGATTTTCCCAGAAGCTTTCGATATTATTACCGACAGCGCTGAGAACACCGAGACCGGTCACAACCACACGGGGGGCTGGGCTTGGGTTTTCCATCCTTGGATTGTAAAAAAATGCGGGCCGCATTGGATTGCGGGCCCGCACTGCTTAAATCGGATTAGGCGCCTGACTTCGATTTGATGTAGGTGACAACATCACCCACGGTCTGAAGCTTCTCAGCGTCGCTTTCAGGAATCTCGCCGTCAATTTCGTCCTTGAACTCTTCCTCAAAGGCCATGATCAGCTCGACTGTGTCCAGCGAATCGGCACCGAGATCATCCAAAAAGGAAGCGGTAGCGGTCACCTGCTCGTCATTGACGTTGAGCTGGTTAACAATGATTTCTTTTACTCTTTCTTCGATCGTTTTGTCTGCCATGATGTGTTGGGAATAATATTGGAAGTAGTTGTTTACATCGACATGCCGCCGTCAACTGTAAAAGTTTGTCCAGTTATATAAGCTGCTTCTTCCGAAGCCAGATAAGTCACCATGGAGGCAACCTCATTGGCCTGGCCGAAGCGTTTCAAGGGGATTTGCTCCTTGGCTTTTTCCTGGATTTCCTCGTTCAGTTCCGCCGTCATATCCGTTGCAATGAATCCGGGTGCCACGACATTGGCCGTGACACTGCGGCCCGCCAGTTCGCGGGCTACCGCTTTGGTGAATCCGATCATCCCGGCCTTGGCCGCAGCATAGTTGGCCTGCCCCGCATTGCCCATGATCCCGACAACGGAGGAGATGTTGATGATCCGCCCCCAGCGATTTTTAGTCATGGGCCGCATCAGGCCTTTGGTCCAGTAGAAGCAACTGCTCAGGTTGGTCTGGAGAACCGCATCCCAGTCGGCATCCGACATGCGCATCAGAAGCATGTCCCGGGTGATCCCGGCATTGTTAACCAGAATATCAATGGCCCCGAACTCCTTGTTCAGCTCGGCACAGGCCGCGGCCACTGCCGCGCTGTCTGCCACATCCACCGCCAGCGCACGGGCCTGACCGCCCGCCTCGCGAATCTCCGCCGCCGCCGCCCCGCAGGACGCTTCGTTCATGCTGACACAAATCACGTTGACTCCATGAGCCGCCAATTGCCGGGCAATCGCCTTGCCGATGCCGCGCCCTGCTCCGGTAACAAGTGCCGTTCTTTTTTGGAATGTGAGAATACTACTCATTAGCGGCCAGTTTTGTGGGTCAGGACCCTTACCATGGCAAGCAAAAAGGAAGGGGCGGACCGGAGCTTTACGTTTGGGGCACATTCCCAGTTGGAGTCCCGGCTTCAGCCGGTCTTCCGGGCGGTATAAGACTGCATGAATGCGGGACTCCAGCAAAATCGCGCAAAGGAATATCTCAGGAGCTTTGGATTGCCTGTCAGCCCAAACTGACTTTACTCCTTCCCTTATGCCGGAAGAATCCGCAGTACGTTTACAGAAATTTTTGGCCGCCAACGGCCTCGGGTCCCGTCGCCAGGCGGAAACCTGCATCAGCGAAGGCCGGGTTACGGTCAATGGCAAGGTGGCTGAGCTGGGCCAACGGATCGATCCCGAGAGGGACCGGGTCGTTTTTGATGGTCGGCGAATCCGCCAGCCGCAGACGGCCCGCAAGCTGGTTCTGATGATGAACAAGCCCAAGGGCGTGCTCTGCACCAATCACGACCCGCACCATCACCTCACGGTCTTCAGCATTCTGCCCAAGGAGTTGCAAGGCACACGCCTGTTCTGCGCCGGAAGGCTGGACAAGGACAGCGAGGGGCTGGTGATTCTGACCAATGACGGCGACCTTGCGCACCGGATCACGCACCCGGCCGGCGGAGTGGTCAAACGCTACCACGTCACCCTGAACCGGGATTTTACCCCCGAAAAAATTCCGGCGATGCTCAAGGGGGTCACCCGCGAGGGGGAGCTGCTTTACGCGAAAAAAATCATCCCCGCAAGCAAGGGACCTGATTTCCGTAAACGGGTGGAAATCCACCTGGAACAAGGCCGCAAACGGGAAATTCGCCGTTTGATGGAGGCTTTTGGCTTTTTTGTCAAAAAACTCAAACGCTATCAAATGGGCAAGCTGGTCTTGAAAGGCATGGCACCAGGCGCTATACGTGTTCTCAAGCCTTCCGAAATAGAATGCCTTTTCCATTCATCCTGACCTTGGAATACCGATGAAATCATACTCTCTTCTCACCTCACTGACCTTGTTACTTGCCTCTCATTGGGTAAGCGCTGAAACCGTCCCCGTCTATCTGGAGCCCCAGACTCCGGATGCCTATTGGCAAGACATGGACCGCGAAGCCTTAGCGGCCGCAAGGCCTCAGCCGCTGGCCTACAACAATCAGGTGGTGCCGGGCTGGTACTGGGTCCGGCAGACCGGGGTGTTCGCCGGCTACGTCCGCTCAGCCGATGTCGGGAAAGACCTGACGGTACGCAGCAATGCGATTATCTTTGCACGTGCCTCCAGCGAGAGCCCGGCCCTCGGCACTGCCTCCGGGGGAGCCACGGTGGAAATCACCGAAACGGGAGCTGACTGGGTCGCGGTCCGTTATCAAGGTCCGGTCGCCTATTATTTTGAGGACCGCACAAAAGCCGTCCCCCAGCCCGTCACCGCATCTGTCGTGGAAACTGATGTGACCCTTTCAGAAATCGAAATTCTGGAACCGGAAGGTGCAGCGGGCGGAGACGCTCAGGCCCAACCGGGGGTGATCGTTATTTTTGAAGGCGGCAGTATCAGTGGCGTCGCTGATGGCCCGGAATATATCGACCCGATGCTGCCAACATTGGATGAACTAAGCATCCAGCCCCAACGCCCCCCGGCCCCGATCACACGGGCACTCTCCCCTGAGGTCGCCCGTGCCTATCAGGGCAAGCTGGTCCGCCTCGGCACCCTCGCCCGCATGACTTCCGGACACGAGTACGCACTCCTGGGAGTGGATGGAGAGCGGATCGCCTACGTCGAACCGGAAAAGGCCCTGATCTTTGAACCCCTGACCTCTTTTCTGGATCAGGATGTGGTTATTCAAGGCAAAGCCTACCCCGGCAGCGGCACCGGAGGCCTTGTCCTGGAGGTTGAGTTCATGCGCCTCAGGCATTGATTATTCCGGAGTCTTATTCAGAGTGGAAAGGAGCACGGGCATCTTACCCGTGTTCTTTCAAGTTCGTGGGCAGGATGCCCACGCTCCTTTTGGTTCCGGCTTCCGTCTTCACTGAGTTACGCCGCGACAAGGTGCCGGTTTAGGCGATAGGCTGAAGTACCCCGATAGGCTGAAGTACCCCGATGAAGTCTCTTAACTAAGTGCCATCCGGGCTATCCGGGTTCAGTCTTAGCATTTGTTCGCGCAGGTAGGCCCCCATCTCAGAACGTTTTTCTGCGGGTAAAGCGGTTGTATCATCCAACCTGAGCGCGGTCAGTTCCACCTTGGAGAAAGGCAGGGGCAGATAAAAACCATCCCAGCTTTTCAGGCGGATGGCCTTGGCAAAACGCACCCCGACTAAGACCAGAGGTCTCTTGGAAAGACGCATAATCAAGAGCGCACTTTCCTTAAAGTCATAACAGGGGCCCCGCGGCCCGTCCGGAGTGATCGCAATATCCCCGTCGTGCATTGCCCGGATCAGTTCACGCACAGACTGAACCCCCCGGCGGCTGCTGGAGCCGCGGATGGCACGAATCCCGCACAGACGAAAAAAGGCAGCCAACCAGGCCCCGTCTTTGCTCGCACTGACCAGGCCATTCATCTGCAACCCCTTTTGTTTCCGGAAACGATAGTAGATCTCGGTAATGACAAAGACCCGGTTGTGCCAAAGTACAAAAATCGTAGGCTCCGCCCGGTTGGCATCCTCAATAATGGCAGGATCCACTTTGAAGCGAAGAGACATACCCCAAAGCCTGACCAGGATGGTAAGGGGAATCATCAGGATAAATTGCCACCAAGCTACTTGTTTGACTTCGGATTCTGACTTCATAAGGTGCAGTTCAAACTTAAAAGACGGAACAATGGTTTCAATGACAAGAAGAACCGGTGAGGACTTTCCCGGCAAACAAAAGTCCCCACTCCTGGATTCTCCTTTTGATCAACCTTGTCCTTATCTGCCCATGCCGTCCGGGAATTTGGATTACAAAACCCTTTCGCGACACGGCCATGAACGGGGGGCGGCCTTTTACCTGTCCGCGCTGGAATACGGGCAGTATCTCTGGCTCCGCGGTTTCGCCGCGCGGAGTTTGCTGGCGGTGGACCGGGCTCTGCTGGCGGACTTGCCGGACAAGGATCCCGTCCTCAAAGCATGGCCCCTGCCCTACCGTGCGATTGCCTGGATCATCCACCACTGCCCGGAAGGTACTTTCATCGGGAACCCGCGCGTCCACTATCAGCATCTCGCTGATCGTGTGTCGGCACCACGCCGGGAGCAACGTTCGTCGCGGGCCTGGGCCGCATGGTATCTGACACGCAGGGTGCGCCCGGAACTGCCGGCCGACCCCAAGCATGACATTTCCGAGCCCTCCAACGAAACCATCCAGAAGAACCTGCAACGCTTCGGTCTGGCGGACGAAGCGGAGGTTTGGATTGAAGCCTGCCGCCTCCCTCTGGTGCCAACGGGTGGATAACCCGTAATTCCGGAAGATGAAGCCTGACAAGGGATAAGGAATCCCTTTCACTCTGCCCCCAAGATGTTTTGGTTTTACCGCTTACTGTTTCTTCCGGGCTTGCTTCTGGCAGCCCCCTATTATCTCCACCGGATGTTCCGGCGGGGTGACTATCAGCATGACTTCCATCACCGTTTCGGTCTGATCGACCGCCCCCCCCCAAAGGCGGCTGATGTCACACGGGTCTGGATCCAAGCCGTCAGTGTGGGAGAGGTACAGGCCATCATACCGCTGGTAGAAAAACTGGTGCAACGCCCCAAGACCGAGGTCATTGTAACTACCACCACGAGCACCGGTTATCGCATCCTGCGCCAGCGTTTGAGTGCCAAGGTAACCAAAACCGGTATTTTCCCCATCGACTTCTGGCTCTTCAGTCGCCACGCATGGAGGCGGCTCGATATTGATGTCGCTATCCTGATGGAGGGCGAACTGTGGCCGGAACATATTCGTCAGGCCAAACTGCGCGGTGCGGGAGTGGTACTGCTGAACGGCAGGCTGAGTGACCGCTCCTACGCCCGCCACATGAGTTTCCCCTGGGTGGCCGGTCGTCTCCTCCCGATGCTCGATTGTGTCTTTTGTTCTTCGGAAATGGACCGGGAACGATTCTGCGCGCTGGGTGCCGATCCCGAGAAAACCCTGATGCCAGGCAATCTAAAATTCGATGTCTCCCCCTCGCCTTTGCTGAACGCTGAGGCGCGGCGCACCTTGAAAGCCGAAATCGGGCTCGGTGACAACTCCAGCTGCGTTCTTCTCGGATCCAGCACCTGGCCCGGCGAGGAACGTTTTCTGATTGAAACGATGCTAAAGGCCCGGAATCTCGGTATTCCCTGCAAGCTGTTGTTGGTCCCCCGCCATGCTGAAAGGAAACGTGAGATAGTGGAACTGCTGCGAAGCTATGAGCTGCGTTCGCATTTCCGCAGTGAACAAAAAGAGGCCCCGGGCGAACTGGACATCTACATCGGAGATAGCACCGGCGAACTCGTGCTGTTGAGTCAAGTAGCGGATCTGGCCTTTGTCGGGAAAAGCCTCCCTCCGCATGAAGGGGGGCAGACCCCTATCGAGGCGGCGGCCCTCGGTATTCCCTTGGTGTACGGGCCCCATATGTCCAACTTCCGGCAGGTGTGTCATTCACTTGAATGCGCTGGAGCAGCCCTGCGCGGAGATTCTGAAGACAGCTGTCAAGCACAGCTGATTGATCTGCTACAGAACCCCGGCAGGCGGCAAGCACTTTCACGGGCTGCAGTTAACTGGCATACGGCCAATCAAGGAGCAAGCGAGCGAACCCTGCGCGAATTGGAACCCCACCTGATTCCGAGAAGTCGATAAGATAAACAGGCAAGCTTTAATTCGCACTTGCAACTCGTCTGCCCATTCCGAAAAGCTAGGACTACCATGAATACGATACCCTTTGATACGGCAAAAGAACGCTATGCGGCCCTTGGGGTCGATGTTCAAGCAGCGCTGGATGTGTTGGCAAACACCCCGGTTTCGATTCACTGCTGGCAAGGTGACGATGTCGGTGGGTTTGAGCGCGAAGAAGGGGCACCGGGCGGTGGATTGGCAGTAACGGGCAACTATCCCGGCAGGGCCCGCACGATCGACGAACTGCGTGCCGACCTCCAGCAGGCACTGAAACTGATTCCTGGCAAACACCGCCTGAATTTGCACGCCATTTATGGAGATTTCAGCGATGGTCTCGCCGACCGGGACGCCATTGAATTGAAGCATTATCAATCGTGGATCGACTGGTGCCGGGAACAGGAGCTGGGGCTCGACTTCAACCCAAGCTGTTTCGCCCATGACAAGGCGGCTGATGGCTTTACCCTCTCCCACCCCGACGCCGGTATCCGCGATTTTTGGATCGAACACTGTAAACGTTCCCGTGCCATCGCTGCTGAAATGGGAAAACAGCTCGGAACACCGGCTGTCACCAACATCTGGGTTCCCGATGGTTACAAAGATCAGCCGGCCGACCGCCTCGCCCCCCGTCTGCGCTTGCGTGCAAGTTTGGACGAGGTGCTGGCGGAGAAGCTTGACCCGGCACACAACCTGGATGCGGTTGAGTGCAAATTGTTCGGGATTGGATCGGAGTCTTACGTCGTTGGCTCGCATGAGTTCTATATGGGCTATGCCATGCAAAACCAGACGCTGCTTTGTCTCGACGCCGGTCACTTCCACCCCACGGAAGGCATCGCAGACAAAATCTCCTCTGTATTGCAATTTGTTCCGGGAATCCTTCTTCACGTCAGCCGCGGGGTACGCTGGGACAGCGACCATGTTGTGCTGCTCGACGATCCCACCAAAGCCATTATGGAGGAATTGGTACGCTGCAAGGCACTCCCGCGCACCCACATTGGACTCGATTTCTTTGACGCGAGCATCAACCGCATCGCGGCCTGGGTAATCGGCACACGCTCCGCACAAAAAGCCCTCTTATTGGCACTGCTTGAACCACGCGACAAACTGCATGCCGCAGAAGCCGCTGGCGACTACACTTCCCGTCTGGCCCTGATGGAAGAGGCCAAAACACTTCCATTCGGTGCGGTTTGGGACGCCTTCTGCGCACGCAACAATACTCCGTGCGAAGGCGAATGGCTGGAAGTGGTCAAAGATTACGAAGCCAAAGTTTTGGCCAAACGAAGCTAAACCGCATATCTCGTGAGATAAGCGGGCTAAACCATTTCCACTGCCATGGCGATTCCCATACCGCCGCCGATGCAGAGTGAGGCGATTCCGCGTTTGCCTCCGTTTTGTTTCAGAAAGTGCAACAAGGTAACCAGAATCCGGTTGCCGCTGCAACCGATGGGGTGACCCAAAGCAATGGCCCCTCCGCGCGGATTCACTTTATCCACCGGAAGATCCAGTTCGCGCAGGCAGGCCAGCGTTTGGACAGCAAAGGCTTCGTTGATTTCGAAGCTATCGACTTCATCCAGACTCCACCCTGTGCGTCTGCATAAATCCCGGATAGCCCCTACCGGCCCGAGCCCCATCGTGCGTGGATCGCAGCCGCAGGCAGCCCAGCCAACAATACGGGCGAGCGGAGTCCAGCCGTGTTCCTCCATCGTTTCACGGTTGGCAAGAAAGAGGACAGAAGCCCCGTCATTCATCCCGGAGGCATTACCGGCGGTAACGGTACCGTCGCGACGGAAGGCAGGCCTGAGCGCGGCAAGTTTGTCCGCCGTCGTATCGGCACGGGGATGCTCATCTTTATTGATGATTCCTGTGGAGGTTTCGATGGGGATGATCTCATTGGCGAAGTTATTCGTCGTCGCAGCGGCAACACGCTGTTGGCTGAGCAAAGCGAAGGCATCCTGATCGGCGCGGCTGATCTGATATTTGTCGGCGATGCATTCCGCCGTTTCTCCCATGGCAATATCAAGCGTGGGATCGCTCAGTCCGTCCCGGACCAGGGAATCGACGAGTTCACTTTTTCCGTACTTACGTCCCCAGCGAAGGTCATGGGCATAATAGGGAGCCTGACTCATTGATTCCATGCCGATTGCCATGCCACAAGTGGCATGGCCCAAGGTGATGGCATCCGCCAGATCCGCAACTGCTTTCATTCCGGATCCGCAGACCATATTTACGGTAAAGGCTGGCACCTCCTGAGAAACTCCGCAGCCCAAGGCCACTTGACGGGCTCCGTTCATACCGCAACCGGCCTGTAAAACCTGGCCCGCTACCACAAGATTGCACGCACTCAACATATCGGGGGCAAGAGAAGCCTGAACCACACGCTGAGCCAGATCAACGGCGGAAAGATATTTGAAACCTCCCCCGAACCGCCCAATGGGTGAACGTTTGGCCGCAACAATAAAGATAGAATTTTCCGGATTCATGGGATGATATTAATGGTTGAATGGTCAGGGTGCAAAGCACGAGGCAGGCATGAGAGAGGGAGCATGGAACTGTGGAGTAAACTCCATGGACGCGAGAACCTGAGACTTTAAATCGATGCCGGGGGCAATCTGCTCCAGTCGCATCCCTTCCGCCTGGAGAGAGAACACGGCACGTTCGGTCACATAGAGCACCTTCTGCCCTTTGCGCAAAGCAGTGGGACCATGAAAGCAGACCTGGGAGACCCGGTTGACAAATTTGCGAAATTTACCCTCCTGACGGATTCGCAGACTACCGTTCTCATACTCCACCTCAAGCCCCCCGGCAGTAAAGGTACAACAAAAGACGATGGTGCGGGCATTCTGGGAAATATTCACAAATCCTCCAACCCCCGCGAAACGCCCCCCCATCTGACTGACGCACACGCTGCCCTCGGCATCAATTTCCACGGCACCAAGGGCGGCGAAGTCGATACCTCCCCCGTCATAGAAATCGAACTGCGAAGGTTGATCGATAATGGCCTGCGGAAAATGGCTGCAGCCGAAACTCAGACCGGAGGCCGGGATTCCGCCAATGGGTCCACTTTCGACCGTAAGAATAAAATCATCCAGCTTACCTTCTTCCGCCGCTACGGAAGCAACGGTTTCGGGGAGGCCGATTCCGAGGTTAACGACAGCCCCCTCAGGGATTTCCTGCAACACCCGGCGACCAATGATTTTGCGTTCGGAAAATGGGATGACTGGCAATGCCGTCGTATGGCCCGTACCGCCGGAAACATAGTCCGGATTATACGCCTCTCCAAAAGTCTGCCAATGTTGATCCGGTTCGGCAACAACCACGACATCTACCAGCATACCCGGGACCCGGACGGATTTGGGATCCTCAATAGAGTCCACGACTTCCTCCACCTGGGCAATCACGATGCCCCCGTGATTACGGGCCGCCTGGGCGATGGGCAAGCCGTCGCCAATCAGGCCTTCCCGCTCCATCGTAATGTTTCCATGACGATCTGCCCGCGTACCCCGAATCAACCCAACCGTTATGGGAAAGCTCCGGTAGTGCAGCCAGGGCTGACCATCCAGATCCATACGGCGGACCAAATCCTCGGTTGTACGGCTGTTGAGCTTGCCCCCTTGGTTGAGCGGGTCGATGAATGTATTCAGTCCCACTTGGGTAAACAGGCCCGGGCGTTTGGCCGCAACTTCACGCAGCAACGCGCAAATTACACCTTGGGGAAAATTGTAGGCTTCAATTTCGCCATCAAGGGCAAGCTTACCGAGACTGGGAGCCAGATTCCAATGGCCTCCCACCACCCTCTTAATGAGACCGGCATGGGCGAGGTGGTTGAGTCCCCGTTTGCCACGATCCCCTTGCCCGGCGGCGTAAACGAGCGTTAGTTTCTCTGGGCTGCCTGTTTGCAGAAAACGTTCTTCCAAAGCGGCTGTCAGCGCTTCAGGGTGCCCTGCCCCGACAAAGCCGCCAACCGCGATGGTGGCCCCGGATGGGATACGGGCGACAGCCTCCGCAGCAGTCAGGAATTCAGCAGCCCCTCTCATCCACGCCAACCACCGTTAACTTCAAGGATCTGTCCGCTGATGTAAGATGCCATCGGCGAGCACAGAAACACTGCGGCATCCGCTATTTCTGCAGGGTTTCCGAAGCGCCCCATGGGCACATGCTTGACCATTTCGGCCCGCACCGACTCGGGGATTTGCTCAGCCATACTGGTTTCGATCACCCCAGGTGCAATGGAGTTGGCCCTGATCCCACGGCGGGCGGCTTCACGGCTGATCACTTTCATCATGGCCATGACCCCCGCCTTGGCCGCCGCATAATTGGCCTGACCGAAAAACCCCTGAATTCCGGCGATACTTCCCATACTGACAATCGCCCCGTCATTACGCATAATCTCAAGACCGTATTTGCAGCAGAAAAACACCCCGGTCAGGTTGACGTCAATGACCTGCTGGAAGGCCTCAGGTGTCATCTTCGATACAGTGCGGTCTTTTAGGATTGCGGCATTGTTAATGAGGAAATCAAGTCCTCCTGAGACCTTCACAATCTGTGCCATCATCTCCTGAGTCTGCTCCGCATTGGAGACATCGGCGGCGACCACCTGGCAATTACCACCGAGTTCGCTGGCAAGACGGGCGGCATCCTCTGCCGTTGAGCCTATGTCCGGATGGTTAATCCAAACCGTGGCCCCCGCCTCGTGAAAACGACGTGCAATGCACGCCCCTATTCCCTGGGAAGCACCGGTAACCAGCACCACCCGCCCGGTGAAATCGAGTGTTATTGCCATAACATTTTTTATTCGTTGTTAAATCACAAGCCTTTCCAGAGGGCAAAACGTTTCAGCAATAAATCCTTTTTGGCTGGATCAGGCAGAAAAGTGGCCGGGGGTTGGGTACGGGGTTGAATGTCAACGCCTGCGATCCGGGCAGCACCGTCGAGCCCGTCTTCGGTCCCGCGGATCAGCGGGTAGCCGAAAATGTCGGCAATCAACTGCATCCAAATGTCGAGGCGGCTGCCGCCGCCCAGAGCAATGATTTCCTTGATATCGGCAAAGAAGGCTTCCCCGACCTTGTCGCGCAGCGCAAAGCCGATTCCTTCCATGACCGCATAAACATTTTCCTCGGTACTGCCCTCCCCGCTCCAGGCATCGGGGTGCCCCCAACGTGAAGGATTGAAAAGCGGAACCGATTCCGTCACCACCGCTTTCTTGCCGTAAGCGACAAAACGGGGGGAGTCCACCGCGCCAAAGAGGAACCCATCCGCCCAGTCGAGAGCGGAACAGGCATGGTTGATCGAACTCAACTCATAGTAGCCCCCCAAAGGATAGGGCCCCCAGAGCCCATCCGAATGATAAGGGCCCGGCGTGTTACCTGCGTGACGATAAATCACACCGGCGGTCCCCAAGGTCAGAATAGCACGTCCTTTACCGCAGCCGCAGCCCACCGCCCCGGCGGTATGGTCATTGCCGGAAAAAACAATCTCCAGATCACGGGAAAAGGCCAGATCCCCACGGAAGCCCGATGTTGCCACCGGTTCACCCGGTGTCACCAGACGCCCCAACTGACGCGACGATATACCGACGGCATCCAAAGCCGCCTGCCACCAGTTGCCATCAGGAATCGAGTAAAATCCACTCATCGCCGCCAAATTGCAATCCACTGCCAAAGGTGCCCCCAGGCGCATGGCCAGATACGAAGGCAGGGAGGCAATCAAATGATCCGACGAAAGTTTCTGTTTGCGCTTCCACCACCACACCTTCGACAACATCTGTAAGGGGCCCGGAGTCTTGAACCCGGTATGAACATGGAAATCCTGTCCCAAAACCTGTTCCAACTCTTTCGCATCAGCTTCAGCCCGGCGGTCCGTCCAGCCAAGAAAGGGAGAAATCGCCCGGCCGTCGGAATCACAAACACAAAAGGTCTGGGCCTGACTGGTTATCGAGATCCGCCGTACACGCCCAGCGGAAACGTTTGCCAGAGAGAGGGTTTCCTGCAGCAACTCGAAGAAAATACCCGCCACCGTCTGTGGGTCCAGCTCCGACCGTTGATTGCTGCGGATGTCGTAAGATAACGGACGTTTCCCCTCGGCCACGCGATGGCCTTGTTCATCGAAGAGCGCAGCCTTGAAATTGGTGGATCCCAGATCAACAGCCAGAATCATGATGCACTCCGTCCTCTCAATTGCTCCACCATACGAACGGTCCTTTCGACAAAGCGCGATCCGGAAGACGCGGAGATCAGACTCATCTGGGCTTCGTAGCCGTTGGCCTTCTCCGCCTCGGGGGTCACGACATAGCCCTGCAGTTCACCGTTGGCGATCGTACAAACCAATGTTTTCAAGGGTGCCCGTTCTTTGACCTCCAGGCCATACTCGACAAAAAATTCGCCTGGCCAGGCGGCGATACAAACATCCCCGATCCGGAAAGTTTGCAGAGTAACCTCCCGGTAGCGCTGCCGCAATGCCTCCGCATCCCCACTCTCCTCGGCCTGGGCCAAGGTGTAAACTTCCTCGGCACCGAACACGGTACACTCGGCGGTGCGCACCAGAGCATGGGCCTCTCCGGCCGCCTTCAGGCTTTCATAACGCTCACGGGCTGCAGCCAGATTGGCTTCCGCCTCTTTCACCGATGGAAAATGTTTTCCTTCGAGTTCAATGTTTTCGGTTACGGCAGCCAGGGTGATGTTACGGTTGAATGCCATGACCTCCTTCAACGCACCAGCCATACGCTCTCCCAATGCCACACCAATTCGTTCCGCCTCGGCAAAGGTCTGGGCCTTGACCACCCTTCGCGGGCTCTGATTTCCACAAACCCCATTCAAATAAACAACCCCGGCCCCCGGAAAGGCGGCCTCCAGATGTTGGCGGGTATAGGCGATAAAATCGCCTGAAAAGAGCGTGGAGTCCTCGTGCAGCACCGTTGGATGCATCCCGTAAACGGAAAGAATGGACAATGGTTTTTTATTATCCGCCCGCCGTACAAACAAGAGACCCGCCTCCGGATCTTCCGGCCCCTGGGCCGAAATACGGTTTCCCCCGGCCAGCCCGCGGACTCCGGCGGTGGTCCAACCTGCCTCAGCCGGTACTTTTTGTTCCCAAGCGACAACCGTTGCCTTCACCGTATCTGCCATCGCGGACTCCAGATAGGCATGGTCCACCTCCGGCACAACCGGATCATTTCGCCAAGCCAGTACCTCTGCGGTATGGGGACCTGAGTGTGTGTGGGTCGCCCCAATCATGACATGGGCTTCGGGAATCCCGGTGGCGGCGTGGATGCGACGACGGCATTCTGCCGTCCATTCCTTGGAAACAAAGGCCCAATCCATCGAAATCATCGCCAGAGACACAGCCCCATCCGTCAGAAAGAGGACGGAGCTGTACAGCGGGTCGTTTGTCCCGGTTGATGTGCGTTCGACATGAGGATACCCCACCAGAAAACAAGGTGTTTTCGGTGTGATATCACAACGACTGAATCCGGCTTGCAAAACGTGTTCCATTTTTAATCTGTGTTGAGTGACTATCTGGCAGAAAGACTGACATTGGGGTCTGAGTGGGAGAGGCCTCGCTGAAGCTTCAGCCTACTTTGTTATTCAGTAGCCCAGATCCCAGCGCGTTTCGATATTGGCGGCGATTGCTTCCGAGACCCAGACATCCGTCCGGGTGGTTTGGAGGACGGACTCGGGAACCAGCGGAGTTACCGGGCCGTGCATGACAAGGCGGCTGGTCAGCCTTTGCCAGGACTGGAAGCTGCCTCCGACCGTAATGCTGTGGAGAGCAACGCGGTGTTTTGCGGCAAGAATCTCGGCCGGGCCGACAGTCGCCGCTTTCGGTGGGACCGCAGTGAGGTCACCACTGGCTCCGAAACAGCCGTGCAGCGAATTCTGGGCGATGGTGAACGGGCTCAGTGTGCAAATTCTGGCTCCCAATTGTTTCCACTCTTCCAGCGAGTCCGCTGCAAACTCAGGGGCATCCGGATCGACAAAGGCCAGGTGCCCGGTCCAGCCGGGGCCGACGTAGGCGATATCCGCTCCGCCGAGATCAGCCAGCATCTTGCCGTAATCAGCCAGATTCTCATTGGTAAAAATGTGCATCTGCTTCTCAGCAGGACGCAGGTCCGGGTCTATTGGCTGGTAGAAGTATTTCTTGAAGGCGTGGCCGAATCCGAACTCCCATGATTCCGGGGCAATGTTGCCATTCTGATCCGCATATTCATCCAGATTAAAAGTATGCACATGATGGCAGGGGATACGCTCCCGATTGATCCGCTCCGCGACCTTGGCGTAGTCGGGCCATGGATTGGCCATGAGCATGACAAGTTTCTCTCCGGACTCTGCAGTACTCTTGATGCGGGTAAAGAGATCCTCAATCCACAAATCTCCGATCACACTGCCATCCAATACCCGGATGCGATAATCCGGATTGGCGTGACGGGTAATATCCTCGCGTTTAATGGCGCGTGCACGGGCGATGGCTTCCTTGTCACGAAAAGGCACAAAGGGGGCCGGATCAAAGGGGAAGGGGTCGGATTTCATAATTTTTTATATTCTATTCCAGTGTAATTTCGACAACGACGGGCTGAATTATTTCTGGTTTCCCAACCAGGCGAGTGTGTTGAGATGGGCAACACGTTCCCTCAGTGTTTCAGGCAGGGAATCCAAGCAGGCTATTTCTTCCTCATAACTGCAGCGGAGTTGTATATTCTGATCCTCGTAGGAGTAAAAAGGAGCATCACTTCCCCAGATGAGTTTATCCGGAAAGGCTTCCGCCAGATCGCGCAGGACGGTCTTGGGCGAGGAATAGTCGCTGGCAAACCGTTCTCCGGGAACCGCGACAGTCGCGAGATCCTTTACCGCACACTGGCAATGAATGATGTGGGCGGAACAATCGAACCAGGTATTCGGAAGTTCGGCAATCCGTCGCAGGCTTGGCTCATGGAAACGACAGGAATGGGCCAGCAGGAAACGGATGCCCGGACGGGCCTCCGCCACTTTCAGAATATCGGAACACTGCGACCAAATATCATTCGGACTGATACTCGAATGAATCAGGAAGGGCAGATCATTTTCCTCCGCATAGTCCAACATGCAGGCCCCCTCATCCAGCAACGACAGGATGCGCGACTTAATGATGGTTGCCTGAATCTTGATGCCATGCACGCGGTAATCCGCAGGCAAGCGCTTCCATTCCTTGACCTGCTCTCTGGGAAGACGTGCGGGATCCGCCATCAGGAAGGGCCAGAACCGTTTGCGCCATGATTCCGGGCAACGGGTGATCTCTTCACAAAGCCGGCGGTTCTCAAAACTGTAAGGAACCTCCGGATGCGCACGCGAAAGCTCAATCGTCTGATTGCGCAGGGCGTGCGGATCCAGGGCCACATAGGAAACAAATGGAAAGACAATCCAGGCATCGATTCCACTCTGTCCGGCCTCCTCCATGAGGCGAATGAGGTCCAGACAGTAAGGGGACCAACCTTGATAATAAAACAGGGGATCCACCCCGATGTGAACATGGTTGTCTATTTTCATTTCAAATATCCTATGGAGTTCTTCGTTTCAGTTCAACTAACAGAACAGGTTTCTCCCTTTTCCGCAGACTTCAGGGCTGCGGTAAACAGCTTGTGGCTGAGGTTAGCCTCCTCAGGGGTTGCGGCCTGCGCCAACAGGGACTTCGGCAATTCACCGCCAGTAACCTCAATCAGGAAGGCGGCCCACATTTGCAGGATGGCATCGGTGAAGCCGAACTCAAAAATACCACCCGTAATTGAGGGGAAGAGCGGCGTATAACCGACGGAAATTTCTCTCCATTCCTGGGCACCGCCATTGTACTCCAGAACCCACAGCGTGTTAGGCTGACGGGTCGAGAAACGGGCACAGGCCTTCATTCCCCGGATCTCCAGGTTCCATGAATTGGATTCCCCCGGTGCGATCCGCTGAGTCTTCAGGGTAAGCGGGAAAGCTCCACCATTACGTGGATCTTCTGCCTCACAGAGCATGGTGGCATTGTCCCAGGTTTCACAGGGAACACGCTTTCCGGAACCATCCGGACGATCCTTGACCACGTTGGAGAGAATGGCGCGAACGTTTTTCGGGGTCCAGCCGGCCCGGAATGGAACGTGGCAAACATGCATCCCGAGGTCGCCCATGACGCCATAAATCCCGTTCATGTCCACTTTACGCTTCCAGTTGATCGGCTTGTCCGGATTCAGGTCACTGGAGTGCAGGAAGGCGGCATCCACTTCGAGGAGTGTACCAAAGGCATTACTCTCGATCATCTCCCCTATTTTCTGAACCGCCGGGAAGTAAGGAAACTGGGAACAGCAGCGGACGAGGACTTTCGGGTTTTCCTCAGCCAATTTAACAATCGCCTGATTGGCCGGCAAATCGATGCCAAAAGGCTTTTCACCGAAGAGGTGTTTACCCGCCTTGATGATGTCACCGTAAACCTGCTCATGCATGTTGTGGGGAACCGCACAGTACACGGCATCCACATCCGGGTTCGCCAACAGTTCCTTGTAGTCACCCGTGGACTGTTTGATTGTGTCAAAATGATTGGTAAACCAGTTGCGAGGTTCCTCGGCATAGTCACACACGGCGACGATCTCCGGCTTGACCTTCATGTCCAGCAAGTGGCACCAGCGCGCGGCGGCACTGGCAAATTCACGGCCCATAAGACCACATCCGATGATTCCAAAACGTACTTTTTTCATGATATTGATTGGTGTCTGTTGATTATAGTTGCTTGTTCAAGTGAGTTTGCCATCAGGGATGGGCTCCGCGGGCGAGGATGCCCGAGGCAACGCGGGAAACCGCAATGTCCATGGCAGCGGCCCGCAGGTTGATTTTCCGGCTCCGCGCATATTGCAGGACTTCTTCGAAAACCGAATCCATTCGTTCTTTCAGACGGGTTTCCACTTCATCCCTCGTCATCTGCTCCCGCTGGGTTTCCTGGGTGTATTCAAGATAGGAGACAAAGACACCGCCGGCATTACAGAGAATATCCGGAATGATCAGGACTCCTTTTTCATTGAGCATGACATCCGCTTCGGGCGTCAGAGGCGCATTGGCTCCTTCGGCAATCATCCAGGCTTTGACCCTTCCGGCATTACCCGCATGGATCTGCGAGCCGGAGGCTGCCGGCACGATAAGATCACAATCCAGCTCGAACAAGGCATCCGCCTTCATGCTCTCCGCTCCCGGGAATCCTTCCAGTTTGCCTGACGATTTCACGTAGGCCGTCAGGGCCGGAATATCAATTCCATCCTGGCAGTAGAGTCCACCCGTCAGGTCGGCAATCCCGACAATTTTCGCCCCGGCTGCGGCCAATTCTTTCGCTGCGACCGCACCGACATTGCCAAAGCCCTGCACCGCGACTTCCAGTTCGCTCATGGGAATACCCCGGTCACGACAGGCTGCGGCAATGCTGTAAACGACTCCTTTACCAGTCGCTTCACGACGGCCGATAATTCCA
>CAZCJJ010000028.1:0-28702 GCA_964499045.1 uncultured Opitutales bacterium
TATCAACAATACGCGACCCGGAGCCCCTGATACTCCAGCAATCGGATTTACGCCGGCGAGCCTTTCTTCCGGTTTCCTCCCGGAGCATGGCAAGGGATTCCGCCGCCGTTCTTCGTTCGCTTCCGGATGGAAAGTTCGCAGCCTTCGTCTGCTTCTGGCGGGCGACTTCATAGAGGCCCGAATGGTTCAACGAGGAAAGATCCGGTTTCTTTGACGAGGCTATCATAACAGCCTCGATCATCTCCATTTTCCCTTAATAGGCAACAGGTTATAGAATCTTATATCCCCCATGAAACCGGGGCTCCAACCTATTAGAGCGATGTGGGGAGAAAAACCCAGCCCTTACCGACATGACCCTATTCACCTTAAGGCATCATCCCCAGAGAAATGTCCCCCGTACCTCACCCCCCGTATCATCCGCCATGCGGCGTGAGGCCACGCCGCCTCCGTGAGCTCAAATAACTTCACGCCACGGGGTTACTTCTGCGGCTCCACGCTCCAGATGGGGGATTCCTTGAATTGGTCGGCCAACTTCTGGGTGGTGCGCTCAAGCCGGCTGGCGAGGGTCTTGATGATTTTGAGCGCAATCTCCGGGTGCTTGGTAATCAAGGTCTCAATACTCGACTCATCGTAGTGGACCAGCTTGCAAGCCGTCCGGGCTTTGACTGTACAAGTGCGCGGCTTCTTCAGAATGTCCCCCATTTCCCCGAAAATCGTTCCCGGGAACACCAGAACGCTCAACAAGAGCTTGTCCTTGTACACTTCAACGGAACCGGATTTCAAAATGTAAAACCCCTGTCCAGTGTCCCCTTGCTGGATGATGACATCCCCTATCCCCACATTGATTTCTTTTTCCATGGTCTTTTCAGGCTCAGATTTTCGCACCCGCCGCTGTACAGGCGTGAAGAAACTTAGGCATGTTTGATCAGCATTCTCAAGCCTGAAGATTGACCCGTTCAGCCATCGGGGCTCCCTCCTTTGCTCTTGCCCTCCACTCCCCTTTGTCAACGATAACGGGCATGGACCCCAATGTCTTCTTAGAACAAATAGCAACCACGATCAATGCGGACAAGCCTCCGGCCCTGACCCTGGAAACCTCTTTTGATTCACTGGAGGCAGACTGGGACTCCCTCACCGTGGTCATGACCCTGGAAACCATTGAAGCCGAGTACGGTGTTGCCCTGAGCGGGGAGGACATCCGAAACTGCCAGACACTCGGCGAGCTTTTTCTCAAAGTTCGGGAGCAGGCGGGTTAATCCGCCGCGTTTTGCCGCCGTATTACCCATGAAGAAACTCTACATCGTCGGAGCAGGCGGCTTTGGCCGGGAGGTTTACGGGTGGGCCCGGGAACACCCCGACTGCGGAAAACTTTGGGATACTGCCGGTTTTCTCGATGACAACCCACGGGCCCTTGATGGCTATGAGGGGATTCCGCATTCTGTCGTGGCTCCGATCAGCGAATACATACCTGAAAAGGATGACCTTTTCCTGATCGGAATCGGAAACCCCGGGGTCAAAAAAAAGGCCGCTGAAATGCTCAAGGCCAAGGGAGCCGTATTTCATACCTTGGTACACCCCCTGGCCCGGGTGGGTCGCAACGTACGACTCGGCGCCGGATGCATCCTTGGCCCCTATGTCGTGATGACCTGCGATATCCAGGTCGGCGAATCCTGCGCTTTCTATTTCTTCTGTGCCCTCGGGCACGATGTGTGCGTCGGCGACTACTGCCAGCTCAGTGCCTCCTGCGACCTGACCGGTGGAGTGACTCTGGGTGACGGTGTCTTTATGGGGACCCATGCCACCGTTATTCCCGGCGTTTCGATTGGAGACAATGCCTACATCGGGGTCCGCTCGGTTGTCCTGAAGGATGTGGCCGCCGGGAAAAAGGTTTACGGTTTCCCCGCCCGGGAAATCTGAGCCTCCATCGTCTGAGAGACATCAAAGCCCATGCGAATGGCCCGGTTGTGAGCGAGAGGATTGCGCGAAATTCGACAGCAAATAAAGTTTCACCCCATTCTCCGCAGTTGAACCACTGATCAACACTGATAGACACTGATGTAAAACGAGTTACGATTATGCGTCGATTCACCTGTTGGATGAATACCGCTAAACTTTTAAGTTTCTGATTATCAGTGTTCATTTGTGTCCATCAGTGGTTGAATAGCTGTTTTTAGGTTCACTACAACTTCGCACAATCCGGTGAATTTTTCAGACTAACCCGCTTATCTCACAAGATATGCGGGCTAAACGCCTCATCCCAGGTTCCAGTTTCGTCCCGTTCCGGAAAAATGAATCCACAAAACCAGACAAAAAGTCTTTACATCCCATCGCTTTCTTTGGTTTATTGCCCAAGTTAGTATAGATTCTATTCTTTCAGTTTTTGGCAGGACACGCTTGCGACCTTTTGAGAGATAGCCTTTACTCCGCACTTTTTTATTATGTTTCCTGAGAACACACCTATTCCTTCGGAACACCGCAACGCACTGTCAGGTATTTTGAACAGTTTGAATCGGGACCAGTCACTGTGGTTGAGTGGTTATCTGGCCGGAAAACTCTCATCTGTTGACAATCTGGCAGCGGTATCAACAAAGGAAAGCCCCGCTACCATCAATCACGGCGGCAATGTACCGCTGACGATACTGTTTGGGACCGAATCAGGCAATTCCGAAGCCTTGGCCGAGGAGGCCAAAATCAAAGCCACATCGCTTGGCTTCCAGCCCCGTGTCTTGGATATGGCGGACTGCCAGCCAGAAAGCCTCTCATCGGTCGAAAATCTGCTGGTTATTGTCAGCACCTGGGGGGATGGCGAACCGCCCGACAGGGCGGCCCCCTTCCATAAAGCGCTGATGGGTGATTCCGCGCCCGCCCTCAAGTCTCTGCGCTATTCAGTCCTTGCTCTCGGCGACACCAGCTATTCCAAATTCTGCCAAACCGGAAAAGACTTTGACCAACGCCTCGACCAACTTGGAGCCCGTCGTTTCCATCCCCGGGCCGACTGTGATGTGGACTACGAGGATGGCTTCAACAAATGGCTGAACGGTGCACTGGAAGAACTCGGCTCTCTGGTTAAACCCGATGCGCCTGTCGGCGGAATGGAAGTCTCCGTAGACAGCTCCCCTGTCCAGCCGTTCATTTCCTACGGCAAGAAACACCCCTTCCCTTCGACCCTGAAGGAACGGATTCTGCTCAATGGCCGGGGTTCCGCCAAAGAAACCATCCATCTGGAATTTTCGCTCGCTGGCTCCGGCATGACTTACGAACCGGGAGACGCTCTGGCCGTCATTCCCGCCAACAACAAACGTTTCATTGATGCTGTCATAGAGGCCGGACACTTTGATCCGGAGGAAAAGGTACCTCTTGCAGACGGCAGTGAGGCCCCCCTTTATCAGGCACTGGTAAAGCAGTATGACATCACCTGCCTGACCAAAAACATTCTCCGGAAGTACAATCACTTCGCCCAGTCTTCGCGGATTGAAGAACTTCTGGTTCCGGAAAAAGCGGAGGAACTGAAGACATACCTGCATGGCCGTGAAATTGTCGATATGCTCGCTGACTTTCCGGTCAAGGGACTTTCCGGAAGGGACTTTTCCAGCATTCTCCGGAAGATGCCCCCCCGCCTCTATTCCATTTCCTCCAGCCTCAAGGCGCATCCGGACGAAGTCCATTTGACCGTGGCGGTGGTACGTTACCGCTCCCACGACCGGGATCGGGAAGGGGTTTGCTCCAGTTTTCTCTGCGATCGGGTTGGGGTTGGAGAGACCGTACCCATCTACACGCACCGGAACAGCAACTTCAAGCTTCCGGCTACGGGAGACACCCCCATCATCATGGTGGGGCCGGGGACCGGTATCGCGCCTTTCCGTTCCTTCGTTGAAGAACGGGCCGCTCTGGGCAGCAAAGGACCTAACTGGCTCATCTTCGGCGACCAGAAATACACCTACGACTTCCTCTACCAACTGGAATGGCAGAAGTACCTTAAGGACGGCGTCCTCAATCGCCTGGACCTTGCCTTCTCCCGCGACCAACCGGAAAAAATCTACGTCCAGGACCGCATGCGGGAACAGGGAAAACTCCTTTATTCCTGGCTCGAAGAAGGAGCTCACCTCTACGTTTGCGGTGACGCCTACCGTATGGCTGCGGATGTCAACGATGCTTTGATTGATGTCGTACAGAAGCAGGGTCAGCTCAAACGCGAGCAGGCCCTGGAATACGTACAGAAACTTCAAAAAGAGAAGCGTTACCAGCGCGATGTTTACTGATATCGTTCCGGACGGGAAACCGGATCAGGCTATTCTTTCTGATCTTGCATCCCCAACAGATTAGGGCTGACTGAGATTTCATGGACAACACAAGGACGCAGACTTGCGATTTGATTCTGGCGCTGGATGTCGAAACCGGAAAAGAGGGGCTGCTTCTTCTCGACCGGATCGGCGAAAACCTGAACTGGGTAAAAATCGGGCTTCAGCTCTATTTACGTGAAGGGGCTTCCTTCGTCAAATCCGTGGCGGAACGGGGTTATTCGGTTTTTCTGGACCTTAAATTGCACGACATTCCAAACACCGTTGCCTCCGCCATCGGCAGTCTGGCCGATTTGCCCATCGATATGCTCACCCTCCATGCCAGCGGGGGAGAGTCCATGATGCAAAGGGCACTCGAAGCGCAGCAAAAACACCGGCCCGGGCTAAAACTGCTCGCCGTCACGGTACTGACCTCTTTTGATGCGGCGGGTCTGGCCAAGGCCGGTTTTGCCAGGAGCCCGGAAGAAACCGTGCTCCAACTCGGGCAATTGGCCGCCAACACTGGGATTCACGGTATCGTCTGTTCGCCGCTTGAAACCCGTCTCCTGCGCCAAAAGCTGGGACCCGAAGTCATTCTCGTCACACCGGGGATACGTCCGGAAGGAAGCGAGGCGGGTGACCAGAAACGGATCATGACCCCGGCCCGCGCCGCCGAAGCCGGCAGCAGCTACATCGTGGTCGGTCGCCCTATCCTTCAGGCCCCGGACCCTGGGTTGGCGGCCCGCGACATCCTGCAATCTCTGAACTCCGCCTCTTCCTGATTCCCACTATGCCCAATGCTGCCATCTTTCTCTGTGCCGGAAAAGGCACCCGTATGTGCGGAGAGGTCAGCGATAAAGTACTGACCCCCCTCGCACAGCGTCCTGTTTTTCTCTTTTCCCTGGATGCTTTCCGTGAAGCAAACATCGTGGACCAAATTGTCATCGTCCACCGGGACGAGGCCCAAAAGACCTGTATTGAGGAAGCCTTGCAAACCGCCAACACCGGATCCATGGAAATACTCTGGTCAACGGGAGGCGAGGAGCGTCAGGATTCTGTTTTTAACGGACTGACCGAACTCTCGCTGCTCGTCGATGATGTCTTCATCCATGATTGTGCCCGACCCATGATCCACCCCGAATCCCTCCGCTTGCTCGCCGGTATCGTGAAACGGGACAAGGCGGCGGTTCTCTGTCACCGCATCGTTGATACGATCAAACGGGTCGGACATTCGAGGCAGAATCATGCATGTTGCATCCTTGAAGATGTTCCGCGCGATGACCTCTGGGGAATGGAAACCCCGCAGGCCTTTGAAAGAGAACTGATCACCGAAGCCTACCGTCGTCTTCGTTATGACAAAAAGAAGGTCACGGATGACACTGCCGCCGTCAGTTTACTCGGTCATCCGGTCAGTCTGGTCGAGAATCCCTACCCCAACCCCAAGCTCACCACCCCGCACGACTTGCCCTATTTGGAGTTTCTGCTTGGGTTGAAGCAGCCAGTGGGGTAGTTTGGATTCTTTCACGCTTCAAATCCACGTTCTTGCTTACGAACGCGGCTGCGATATAAAAATTAATGACTATGATACGCATTGGACTGGGCTATGACATCCATCGTTTTAAAACCGGACGTCCCCTCGTTCTCGGAGGAGTCACGATTCCTCATGACAAGGGCTTGGACGGACATTCAGATGCCGACTGCCTGACCCATGCCCTTGCGGATGCCGTCCTGGGAGCACTGGGCTTGCCGGATATCGGCCATTTTTTCCCCAACACGGATCCAGCCTGCAAAGATATGGATTCCCAGGACATTCTCCGGCGAGCGGTAGCCGAAGCCCATCGCCGCGATTATCGGGTTGGCAATGTGGACATTGCGCTGATAGCCGAGGAGCCGAAGATTGCCCCCTATATCGATCAAATGAAGTCCGTTCTCGCCGCCAGCCTGCAGGTAGAAGTCGATGCGGTTGGCCTTAAGGCGACTACCAACGAAAAGATCGGTGATCTCGGCAAAGGTCTGGGCATAGCTGCCCATGCGGTCTGCTGCCTCCACCGGAAATAGGCGGTAGGCGTTTAGGCTGTTTAGCCTGAAAAATTCACCGGATTGTGCAAAAAGGGAATTAAGTTATTTATTATGAAGTTTTTATGAATTAAGTCGTAGTGGAACTTTATTTGCCGCCGAATTTCGCACAATCCTCTCGCCCACAAGCGCGAATCGCTGCGTTGCGCCCCTACAATCCGCTTGGTCATGCACTTGAGTGCACTTCCGCGCGGATTCAGGGCGCGTCTTGCGCTTCATCGCTTCTGAGCTTCGTGAATATTCCAGGTTAGGGATTTTGCAGTTTCGGTGTTTTGTGCTCTTCATCCATTTCCCCTACAGCCTACAGGCTAAACCCCTATAGCCTAAATGCCTACAGCCTAACAAAAAGAAGAGGGCCTCCATCCTTTCGGATGAAGGCCCCCACAATGTTCCAGAGGCTATAAGCCGGATTCTGTACCCTGCCGGTTACCCGACCGGGTTGCGTTCATTTCTCTACGGAGTAAACCCCGTTCCCGCTTACGCGGGATGCCGTCTACCCGGAACCATCAGGCGGGCCACCCGGTTCCCTATTTGACGTTGCACCGGATTGGGTTTTTCGTGCCTCTTCGGTTACCCTAAGAGCGGTGGGCTCTTACCCCACCTTTTCACCCTTATCCCGCAGATGCGGGACGGTTTATTTTCTGTGACACTGTCCGTCGCCTCCGGCTTGAACCGGAAACGCCCCCGTTTTCACAGGGAATCCTGCCCTGCGGTGTCCGGACTTTCCTCTCCCTGAAATCAATCAAAGAGCGAACGCACACCTCTGGAACAATTCCTATACTGCGACAGTGGAGGGCCAAGGCAACGTAAAAGCAATTGAAGGTTTGATTATAAAGCATTCTTTCGTATATTCGCCGGATTCAATGATTCCATTCTATCGCTCAGGCAGGAAAGGGGATCTGCTCTCCATTCACTCAAAAACAAAAAGGAATCCGATGACCAAGACTCGCATGTACACCGTTTTCATCAGCCTGCTCACCTTAACCGGAATCGCCTGCACCCAGGCCAACCCGGCCAGCAAGGAAGGGCCACCCGAAGGCTGGTTGACCAACTATGAGCAAGCCCTGGCCGAGGCAAAGGAGCAAAGTAAGCCTATCCTGATAGAGTTCACCGGCTCTGACTGGTGCCCGCCCTGCATGCGACTAGAAAGAGAGGTTCTTTCCACCGACACTTTCAAGGCTTTCGCCGGCGACTCACTGGTTCTGCTTTACGTCGATTTTCCCCGACGCAAGCAATTGAGCGAAGAACAAACCGCCCATAATAATAACTTGGCCAAACAGTACGGGATCCAATATTTCCCCACTGTATTTGTCTTGGACAGCTCAGGTAAAGTGATCAGTCAGATTCAGTATCAAGGCGGGGGTCCCGACCCCTTTATCGCTTCCATCAAAAAAGCCCTGCAATAATCAGGGCGGTGGTACCCGGGGCGGGGGTCGAACCCGCACGGCCTCGCGGCCACCAGATTTTGAGTCTGGCGTGTCTGCCAATTCCACCACCCGGGCGCGCAAACAATGGGTAAGAGGCATAGGCGTGCCGCCAATGGACACAAGCTTAAATTGGAAAATTGTATGGTTCAGGTCGGGGTGGCGATGAGGGACTGCCAACTATCCATCAGTTCCTGAAAGAAGGAGCTTTGCTCAAAGGGCCATTCCATATCATCACGCAACTGCCATTCTGGATGGTTCGCAATGTGCTCCACGGTCCAGTCAAAGTAGCCCTCATGGTCGGTACGGAAATAAAACGCACCTTCCGGAGTGATGCGTTGGCGCAATAGATCGAGTAAGGCTGGCTGGATCATACGGTTTTTATGGTGGCGCTTCTTCGGCCAGGGATCGGGGAACAGCATGAAGATCCGGTTGAAACGGGTTTCTTCCGGCAGGCATTCAAGGAACTCCTGCACCTCGGCTTTCAGGAAGTGCACATGCTCCAGCCCGCGTTTTTCCGCCTTACTCCGCCCTTTCTCCACCCGCTTGGTCACCAGATCGATGCCGAGGCAGAACGTATCCGGATGGGCGGCGGCATAGGCAGCGAGAAAATGCCCATGCCCGCAGCCGATCTCCAGAACTGTGGGCCCGTCTTGTGGCACCAGAGTGGCACAGGTTTGCCTCAGTTCTTGCTGACGGGCCGCGACTTTGGCCATAACCGCCTCATAGTTACTGCTCCGGGGACGGTGAGTTGTGCTCGCAATACTATTCATGTTAAAAGCTGACCTCCTGTATTCGCAGAAGAATCCCCCTCAGTGACCGACCGCACCCATCAGGTATTCACCTTCGATAACAGCATTATAGGCGGCATACTTGTAGAGCTCGTGCAGGGTCGGCGTATTATAAACCTTACCAATGATGGTCTGGATGTTTGCTCCGCCATCGACCAACAATACTCCGTAGTGAACCAACTCCGTGGCAATTTTCCCAAAGACATGTACCCCGAGCAGAACCCCCGTTTCACGGTGGAAAATCAATTTCATGGTTCCTTCTTTTACCCCCATGATCCGGCCACGGGGCAAATCCTGATACCTCGCCCGTCCCACAGCATAGGGGATGCCTTGCTCTTTGGCCTCCTCCTCAGTCAATCCGTAGGTACTGACTTCGGGAATGGTATAGATCCCGTAAGGGAAACTCGGGCTGATCGATTCCTGTCCGTGCAAACCGAACATGTGAGTAACCGCCACCCGTCCCTGGTCCATGCTGGTACTGGCCAGAGCAGGAAACCCGATCACGTCGCCCACCGCAAAGACAGAGGGCACTGCGGTGCGGTACTGCTCATCCACTGCCATTAATTCCCGCTTTCCCGCTTTTAGGCCGGCTGCCTCAAGATCAAGTCCAGCTGTATTGCCGGAACGTCCGGCGGCATAAAGAAACATATCCGCCTCAATCGGATCCCCGTTACTCAGCTTGGCCCGGACCACCGGATGATCTCCGCTGCGGTCAATCCGTACGTTCTCCGCCCGGTTGTTGAGTACAAACCGCACACCGTCCTGTTCCATTTTGGCCATCAGTTCGGCGCAAATCTCACGATCAATGAAGCTCAGGATATCTTCACGACTATTGACCAGCGTGACCCGGGTCCCCATCACGGCAAAAATTGTGGCATACTCACAGCCAATGACACCCGCCCCGATAATGACCAGTGACTTGGGGATACGGTTAATCGTCAGGATGCTGTCCGAGTCATGGACACATACGCCATCAAATTCGATGCCAGGCGGATGAAAGGGATAAGATCCTGTGGCGATGAGGATAAACTCACCGGTGATTTCCTCCTGTCCGTCCGGGCCTTCGACCACAATGGTATGGGCATCTTTAAATCGTCCTGCCCCCCGGTAGATTCTGACTCCATGTAATTTCAGGTTTGTCGCAATGGCATCATCCTGTGATTCGACCACACGGGTCTTATGGAAAAAGAAATTCTGCGCATTGGCCGCCCGCTCCAATTCCTTGTCCACCCCGAATAATCCCTTTTCATAAAAGCCCGAGTAGTAGAGGGCTGTTTCCTTCAGTGTCTTGGAAGGAAGTGTCCCGGTGTTGGAGCCAGCCCCACCGAGGACGCCCCTTTTTTCGACAATTGCCACTTTTTTCCCATAGTAGGCAGCTTTTACCGCCGCCTTTTCTCCGGCTGGTCCGGAGCCAAGAATAACCAGATCATATTTTTCCATGCCGGGAAGCTACCAAGCCTGCTCATGATGTCGAGAAAGGATCGTTGTGGGGTAAGTCCCGGAGAGGCAATGAACCTATTCTCCGCAGTTGAACCACTGATCAACACCGATAGACACTGATATAAAACGAGTTACGATTATGCGGCGGGGTTCAACTGCCGGTGAATACCGCTAACCCGCTTATCTCACAAGATTCACAAGTGACTCTGGCAAGGCGCGGATTCGGCGTGCGCCTTGCGCTTCATCACTTCTGGGCTTCGCGAATATTTCAGGATAGGACGATCCACGTTCTTACTCACGAACGCGGCTACGTAGCTGCAAAATAAGAACCGCTTCGTGCTGACGAAGCGGTTCTTTGTTAAAATGATGCTTTCCCTGAATTACTCGAGGATCTGGCGGCTAACACCACCACCCGGTGTAACGACCGTCGGGTTTTGGAAGAGCTGGTTGGCCTCGACGGAACCCAAGCGCTGACGGCTGGGGGAGCCTCCGGGGCTGATCAGGTTCGCGGTGACGAAGATCAGCAGGTTGCGCTTGGTCGCGGTTTCACCCTTGCTCTGGAAGAGACGCCCGAGGAGCGGAATGTCACCCAGAACAGGAACCTTATCGTTCACGGTCTTGACTTCCTCGCGGGTCAGACCCCCGATGACCACCGTGGCACCGTCATAGATGGTAACTTCCGTGCGTACGGTGCGGGTTGAGAAGATCGGCTGGTAAAAGCCGGAGGGAACCGTAACACTGGTACCACTCTGAATAGCAACACTGGGGCCACCGTATTCAACAAATCCTTCAAACTCGGTCACACGGGGTTCCAATTTGAGGGAGATGTTTTCGTTCTCTTCCACGGTAGGGGTTACTTCCATTTCCACACCCACGTTACGCGTGGTGAAGTCCTGCGGAGTCCCTGCGGTGATCGTCACACCAGCACCACCGGCGGTGGTCGATCCGGTACCGACGTTGGATTCGATATCACCATAGCTCTCTGGATAACGGAGTTCCTGAGCAATAACGATCTGGGCAGTACGTCCGGAAAGCACGGTCACACGCGGGCTGCTGAGCAGGTCCGAACCGCTCAGACGTGAAAGCGCATCAATCGTCAAGCCGACATCCAGTCCGCTCATGATCCCGAAGACCATGTCAGCCGTATTGCCAGCACCCGTCGCCAAGTCGATCGCACCCGGAATTTGGGGAGGCGCCACAGGGACATCAATCGGAGGAGCAGGGAACGGCTGATTAACTGTCAAAGCAGAAGACTGCGCTGCCAGTGAAAAGGCCTGACTAAGATTCCTGTTCTGCGACTGGGCACTGCTTGTTGCGCTGGAAATAGTCCAGTTGAAACCGAGTTGCTCCAGATTACCCTGATTGACTTCGAGGAACTTGGATTCGATTTCGACCTGTTTGGTCTGGTCGTAGCGACGGAGGATGTTGCGCAGACGCTCAAGATTCCTGGGGGTCTGGGTCACGATCAGCTGGGTACCGTCAAAGGCCAGAGAGCTGCCTGGGGTGCCGTCAAAGTCCACGCCAGCACGCTGGAAGAAACTGCGCAGGGCTCTTTCGGAGTCACCACCCGTCGGAGCGGCCGGAGCTGCCGGGGCAGCGGCAAAAGGATCGATCGCCGCACCTCCACGGCCACCACCACCGCCCTCTTCACCGCCGGAGAGACGGATTACGGTGGCACGGGCAACCGGGAAGAAGTCGGTTTCGAGCAGATCACCTGATCCGCCACGAGTGACAATCACCGCATCGTTGCGTATATCCCAAGTGAAGCCGACGCTTTCGGTCGTGAAATCCAGGATTTTGTCCATGGTCAGGTTACGCAGGGTAATGCTGACGGCAGGATCCTGACCACCAGTACCGGTCAGCACCATGTTGACACCACGCTCCGTCTCGCTTCTGGCCGTTTCATCAAACTCGTAGGAGAGTTCTGACAAAGTTTCAACGACACGGGAAAGGGGTACGGCATTGAAGCTGACACGGGGGACAAAGATATTGGCCAGTTTTGCGAGAACGGCGGGACGGTCATCAACCACAGTTTCCGGCGGCTCCAGTTCAAAAATCTGGGGACGCTGCCAAGCACGGGCGACTTCTTCCAGCATCTGGGAACGGGTCTTTTCACGGTCCAGATAGGCAACCTTGCCCAGCTGTTCGGCGATCCTCAACTGCAGAGCCTTAGCCGCCGCATTATTGGGATCACGTGCCTCAATTTCACGGAGTGTCTGCAGGGCACCGTCAATATCACCGTAGAGATACTGGGCACGGCCCTTGACCAGAAGATCATCCACTACCTGCTGGCGCTGGAGGAACCCAGGGCTCAGTTGGTCCGGATTCTGTCTCCATGGATTCGTTTCTACGGCTTTGATTTCGGATTCAAAAGTCCGGTAACCGGCATCCTGGCCGATACGTTCACCGTACTGGGTAAGGAAATTGCGGGCGCCCGGGATGTTGTCCGTGGCGAGCGCTTCCCTGCCCTGCTTGAGAATGAGATCACCGCGCGCGGTCTGTATATCTTCCAGAACAAAGACAGTTGCGGTATTGAGGGGAAGGCTATCGGCGGCTTGAACGAGAACCTCGTCGGCCTCGGCAATCCGTCCTACGTTGGCCAGCTTTTCCGCATCATCAATCGCCTGTTTGGCGGCCTTGATAGCTTCGCGCTGTTGCTGGGACTCGGCCTTCAACAGGCTATCCAAGTCACCCACATCCACCACGGTGATGGACTCGGTTTCGGTCACGGCCCCTGAGGGCGCAAACTCCGTGACGGTAGCAGCCTGTCCGAAAACCGTCGCCTCACCACTCTGCTGGCGGGCAATGTCGCTGTTGACCGATTCAAGGAGACGCTGGACGTTCTGATCGTCCGGAGTCAGGCGGAGCAGCTGCTCGAACTTGGCCTGTGCGGCCAGCAGGTCGCCACTGTCTCGTGCTCTCAGACCATCTGCCATCAAGCTGATTTTTTCCTTGGTTTCGCTACTTTGGCCAAGGACAGCTTGCGCCGGGAGAAGGCAGCCCAGTCCAGTGGCTACCAGCAGTGTCCATTTGGCGAGATGAGGGATATTCCTTTTATTCTTCATGATGTGTGTACGGCAAGCAACTGACGTTATTTGCAATGTTGGTTAAAGTTGTGGGGAGTGTGTTAGAATAAATCGAAAAAGGAGGAACCCGTTTCGGAGGTCGTGGTTTGTTGCTGCGGTTCTGCGGCGGGCACCGGTTCACGGGGAGTACCGGATGCTTTGAGCGACTGAACCTCTTTTTCCTCTAAATGCGGAGAGCTTTTTTCCACTCTCGCAGTCTGCTTGTCAAAATCAAACTCCAACAAAGTGAAAGTATCTTCGTCTACCTGAACCGTGTCCCCCTGCTGCTGGAGACTGTATTCCTGAATCGTGTAAGGCGGGTTGGTGGTCGAAAGCAGAATGGTCACCTGTCCTTCAAGGTAGAGAGGTCCGGAGGAAATAGTGACCTCCTCGTTGATCCTGCGGTCAAGGATGACGACACTCGGAACCTGGGTAATCCGACCATCCTCGGCGGAAATACGTTCAACTTTGAATGATTTGATGACAACATCGGACTCATCAAACGCTTCCCCCTCCTTGCCGCGCAGGGTTTCGCCTGTTTCAACATCACGCAATTGAATGAGGGTTCCCTCGGGCCTCTGGAAATAGGCATCCAGCTGAATACGGTAAAGCGGGCGTTCAATGCGGACCAGTTGAAGGCCGAACGGAGGCTTGGCGGTAGCGGGGACGAAGGGGCTGACTGCCACAAACAACTGGTTTTCCTGATCCCACCAGATTTTCGGTGGAGTGAAGACATCGTACATCCACTGCCCCTCGGCATCCTGAGGAACGGGTTCCGGCCAATCGCTGGCAACGGGAACAATATCAGGCTTGGAAATCGATTGGTAAGCCGGACCGGTTGGAGTCTTGTTCAAATGGGTGGCAACATCGAAACTCTGCGTACTTGAGCGAAGAAAAAAGCCCACGCTGCCCAGCAGCACCAGAACTGCCAGTGCAAAGACTATTTTATCGTAAAATTTGTTCATGGGGAAAATAATTTATAAGCTGTTGCAATTAGCGTTGGGTGGCCGCCACATTTCCGGAAGGATCAACCTGAATATCCAGGTATTCGATAACCACAGTGAATTCTGATTCGTTTTCGGAAACAACCGGCTCCTGCCCTGCAGCCTCGGCTGCGGTGGCTGCGGGTGTATCCGCTGCAGATCCTCCGCCCATGAGGGCTTCAAAAGGATTAGCCGGACGGGTCGTCGTGCGTGCCGGACGGGTCGTCGTTGTTGCGGCCCCGCCGCTTTGAAGCGGACGAACCTCCACACTGCGTACCACCAAGGGTAGTTCGAACTCCTCAATATTGGTCAGAAAGTTACGCAGATTCACGGTGTAGCCGGTAAACACGATACGGAAAGCCATGGTATTGACGGCTCCCCGAACACGCGCGGTTTCGGACCCGATGGAGAATTCGTCTTTCCCGCCACCGGTTTGCTGGCGACGCGTTCCCTCGGTATCGCTTTCGCGGGGAACCACCGTTTCGCGCTGAACCGCGACAATCGATGCAGGCCGGGTTTCCAGCAATTGCTCCACGATGTAATTGAGGATTTCCTTCTGCTTGAAGATCTGCGGAATATAACGCTCGGCTGGCGGACGACCCTGATCAATGAAACGGGAAAATCCCCAAGCAAAATCCGCTGGCAACCCGATTCCGGGCTGCGGATTGTTCTCCAGATCCCGGGTAACGGGAATGATTCGCTGGGCCTGCTGGGTCAACTGATTCCGGTAAGCCTGCAGCTGAAACAGCATCGTGCTTTCATCCCGGGGTGCTTGTCCGCTCAGGATGGCCGGATTCGTCCCCTCAGTGGACGCAAGCTGAACCCTCAACGCCGCGCGGAGTTCTTCCAGATTCTGCGCGGACTTTTCCAGATTCTCCTGTAACGGAGCCGGAGACAACGCGAGAGCGGAATTCAGGCTACGGACGCTTGCATCAACTGTGGCCGCCGCTTTTTTGGCTTTGCCGGACTCGACAAAGACCAGATACCAGCCACCGAGGAAAACCAGTAGCAGGACTACCATTATGGAGAAAAACAGGGGGTACTTTTTCAAGAAAGCCATGGAATAATGAGATCAGAAAATTAGAGAGGACGCTCCGGATTGAGGGCCAGATCGAAGCGGAAACCTAGAATCCGCGGATTACTGCTGTCGAACTGGATATTGGTGGCGCTCTGAATGAAGTCGGATTCGCGGAAAGTATCAAGCAGGGTTCTGACCCGGAAGGAGGCGACTTCGGCACTCTGAGCCGGATTTTCAGGATCATAATTCCGGATCAAGAGGCGTCCGGACACATTGAGCTGATTGCCCGTGCTGCGGTCGAGCTTGAGATCCTCCAGCCAGACATCCCCGACTTCGGTCAGACGTGTCTGCAGGTCGGAGAAGAAAGTGATCCAGTTGGACCTCGAATTCACCAGATCCTCCAGACTGGCGATGCGGGCGCGGACTACTTCCGCTTGCTTGCGATTCTCGACAATTTGACGGTGAAGGTTATTATAAGGAGTGGCGGCAGATTCAAGTTGTTGGCTCACTTCCTGAAGCTCACCGACATCAGACTGGTAAACCATCCAGGCGGGAACAAAGGAAACCGCCAACAACGCGGCGGCGACAACGAGGAAGGGCTTCTTCTTGGCAAAGGCCATTTCGGAAGCAATTTCCGACGGTAAAAGATCGATGCTGACCGAATCGGGCAGAAGTCCGCGGGCGGCCTCACCGATCACTTCACTCATCGAGTACTTGTCAATCTCCAGACTGGATTGATCCAGCCCCTTTCCGAGCTGCACCTTGCCGAAGGGGTCGAAGTAATCCACCGATACTTTTTGCGTCTCGCTCAGGAATTCGGAAAGACCGGGCAGAAGTGCCCCCTTCCCGGTCAGAAGAATTTTCGTCGGCGACGGGGCTCCCTTTTGCCGGCGGTAGGTGACAATCGATCGTGTGATTTCCTGGGAAAGTCGTTTCTGGAAAGCTTCGGCCGTCGTCTGAAGAATCTGAACGCTGGGGTGGTCTGCCTCAAAACTGGTTTCTCCGGAGAAGAATGCCACTTTGACTTTTTCCGCCTCGGGGAAAGGTTTGCCCAGACTGTCCGCCAGGCTCTGGGTCAGGCTGTTACCCCCGATTGAGATATTGCGGATGAAAAAGCCGGCCTCGCTGATAAAAAGGAGATTCGAAGAACGGGCACCGATATTGATGATCAGGGCATCGTCGCCATTATCTCCATGATTGTAACGGTAGGTATTGAAATCCAGGATGGAGGAGGCCTGGATGGATGTCGTGGTCAATCCCGCCTGGGCGATCTGATGGCAGAAACCATCAATAACCTCCGATTTGACGGCAATGATAAGGACTTCCGTTTCAACCCCGTCATCAGCGATAACCTGATGATCCCAAACCACATCACTAAGGGGATAAGGGATATTTTGCTGGGCTTCAAAGGCGATGATCTGGGCCTGTTTCCCCTTCTCCACATGAGGAACCTTGATCGTCTTGGTCAACAATTGATAGCCGGGGGCAATGATCCGGGCCTGTCCCGGTGCCTTGACCTGAGAGAGGACTGAACGCAAGCCGGTGACTAAAGCCCGCAACCAACCCTCTTCAGACGAGTAATCGTAATCGAGACTCTCGATGGCTATCTGCTCCAGCGTAATCTGATCACCGGAAAAATTAAAGACAGAGGCGGAAACGTGACTGGCGCCACAGTTGACAATCAATGATTGGGTGCTGGAACTCATGGAGTACGAAATACCTGTTTGCTGCTCAAAAAGGCTAAGACAACTGGAATCTTGGTTTTAAAACAACGATTTTTATGGCCACTCGGAAATAATACCTAAAGGCATGGGGGAGAAATGCTGTAGTTTAATGAATGGGTAAAGATTTTAAAGTTGGGGTGGTAATGGATTGAAAAACAAAGGGCCCGGCTAATGCAACGGACGGGCTTCTGTAAAGCAATTGTCAAAGGAAAGGGTCTCGTTAAAGGGATATATTCGGGCAAATCAACAGAAAAAGCACTTTTCATGAACTCTACCCTTTCTCAGTAGCAAGTTTGCTTCCTCTGTTAAGAAAACCATTGTCAGCTTGTTTGTTTTCCATTTGCTGCGATGTCCAAGCATGGAATGTCCTCCCACACTGCCTTTCAAGATAACCGTCCTGGTCTTCATCCGTGACTCCCATGGCCGTTTCCTGCTGATTGAAAGACGCAAAGCTCCCAATCGTGGCTGTTGGAGCCCGATCGGTGGCAAGCTCGAAATGGCAATCGGCGAATCCCCCTTCGAATGCGCGATCCGCGAGGTGCGGGAAGAGTCCGGGCTCCCGGTAACGGAGAAAGATCTCCATCTCTACGGCTATGTTGCGGAAAAATCCTTCGAGGGTTCAGGGCACTGGCTCATGTTTCTTTTTGACTGCCACAAGCTCATCGACGGCCTTCCCCCCTGTATTGACGAAGGCCGTTTTGCCTTTTTCACCCGGGAGGAAATCGACACCCTCAAGATCCCACCCAGTGACCGGCACCTGCTTTGGCCATACTATGACCGCCATCACAAAGGATTTGTCGCCCTGCGGGCCGACTGCAACCCGGAGCGTGATCTCCAAATTGTTGTTGAAGAAACGCATTAGTTGGTGCTAGTTACCTCTCCCTTCCCTTTCATCCGGAATCGGGTAGGCCGCGTTTCGGGAAAATTTATTTTCATTAATTAAAGTGAGCGAAAAAACAGAAACACAGACCATTTTCACCTATCCCGGTGGAGAAGTTAATGTCGAAGAACTGGCCAAGCTGGAGATCAATGCCATGCTTCCCCCGGAAGAAAAGCTGAGGATGCTGAGAGACATGGTACGCATCCGGCGTTTTGAAGAGCGCTCTCTTCGCGTTTACCAGCAGGGCAAGATGGGAGGCTTTCTTCACCTCTACGAAGGTCAGGAAGCCGTTGCCGTGGGCACAGTCTCACTAATGGGGCCGGACGATCATGTGATCACTGCCTACCGGGACCATGGCCACGCTCTGGCTGTCGGGATGAGCATGAATGAGTGTATGGCTGAGCTGCAAGGCAAGCATACCGGATGCTCCAAAGGTAAGGGCGGATCCATGCACTTTTTTGCCCCGGATAAAAACTACTGGGGTGGGCATGGCATCGTTGGCGGGCAGATCCCGCTTGGCACAGGGATTGCCTTCGCTCTCAAATACAAGGGGCTCAAGGGCTGCTGCCTGGCCTTCATGGGCGACGGCGCGGTCAATCAGGGTGCCGTGCACGAGGCCTACAACCTCGCCGCCCTCTGGGATCTTCCGGTTGTTTTCGTCATCGAAAACAATCATTATTCCATGGGCACCAGTCTCGCCCGCTCCTCCGCCTATACCGACTTCCTCGCCAAACGGGCCGAGGGCTATGCGATGGATTGGGATGTCGTGAATGGCAACATCCTTTACGATGTCCGGGCCAAAACATACGAGGCAATCAAACGGGCCCACAACGATTCCCGCCCCACCATCCTCGAAATCTTTACCTACCGTTATCGCGGCCACTCCGTGGCGGATGCCAACCACGAGAAATACCGCGAAAAGTCCGAGGTCCAGGACTACAAGAAAACCAAGGATCCAATCACCCTCTTCACCCAGGTCCTGCTTCAGGAAAAAGTCATTACCGAGGACCAATTCAAACAGATGGACAAGGAAGCCCGTGACGAGGCCGAAGCCTCCGCCCATTTTGCCGACGAAAGCCCCTTCCCCCCGCCGGAAAGTATCATGGAAGACATCTACTGGGAGGAAGACAACCGCGACGGAAACACCTCCTCCCAGGGGCGCATTATTTTTGAGCAGCTCTGAGAATCCGGTCCACACACCCAACGGTATCCATTTAATTAAGTATCATGGCGGAAATCACGTACAGACAAGCGATCAAAGACGCATTGGCGGAAGAAATCGAGCGCGACCCCAACGTCTTCATCATGGGCGAGGAAGTCGCCCAGTATAACGGGGCCTACAAAGTCACCGAAGGGCTCTGGGAGCGTTTCGGCGACAAGCGCGTCATCGACACCCCGATCAGCGAGGCAGGTTTCATCGGGCTCGGGATCGGTGCTTCCATGCTAGGCCTGCGCCCGGTGATGGAACTGATGTTCTGGAGCTTCTGCTATGTGGCCTTTGACCAGCTCATGAACAATGCCTCTTTCTGTCGTTACATGAGCGGCGGGCTGATGAATGTTCCCATCGTCATACGCGGTCCGGCCAACGGGGGCACCAACGTCGGGGCCACTCACTCCCATACCCCGGAAAACCTCATCGCCAATCACCCGGGCATCAAGGTCGTCTGTCCTTCCAACGCCTACGACGCCAAGGGACTGATGAAGTCCGCAATCCGCGACAATGATCCGGTCTATGTGATGGAAAACACCGTGCTTTATGGGGAAAAGTGGGAAGTCCCCGACGAGGAATACCTTGTCCCGCTCGGCAAAGCCAATCTGCTTAAGACCGGTTCCGATATTTCCCTCATCGCGCATGGACGGGCTGCCATGACCGCTCTGAAGGCCGCCGAGATCCTTCAGAAGGAACACGATATTGATGCCGAGGTGCTTGACTTGCGATCCATCCGCCCCCTCGACGTTGACGCGATTCTGGAGACCGTCCGCAAAACCAACCGGGTCGTGCTGGTGGAAGAAAATAAACCTTTCTGCGGGGTGGACGCACAGATCTCCCACATCATCCAGGAAGAGGCATTCGACTATCTGGACGCTCCGATCAAACGCGTTTCCAGCCTGGATTCCCCACAAATTTATTCCATGCCCCTGGAGCAAATCCAGATTCCGGATCCCAAACGGGTGGTCAGGAAAGCGCTCACCATCTTGTAATCCAGCCCGAACCTTGTTCATTGTTCAACCTACTTTCCATTCATCCACTATCTTCTGACTTCAATGGCCGAAATTATTGAAATGCCCAAACTGAGCGACACCATGACCGTGGGCACGCTCGTCAACTGGTTGGTCAAGGAGGGCGACACCGTTGCCTCCGGAGATATGCTTTGCGAGGTGGAGACCGACAAAGCCACGATGGAAGTGGAAAGCTTTGTCGAGGGCACCGTCCTCAAGCTTTATGTGGAAGCCGGCGGCGAAGTGCCCATCGGCCAGGCTATCTGCGCCATCGGGGAAAAGGGTGAGGATGTTCCTGAAGTGAAGGAGGCCCCCGCAGCCCCGAAAGCAAAGAAGACCAGCGGAGAAGAAGAGTCTGAGGAAGAAGAGACCGCCTCTTTTGGAGGAGATCTCCCGGAACCCGAAGGGCGTCGCCAGGAATACATTCCGGAGGACGAAGACGAGGAGGACGGGAAAGACAGCTCCAGGGCTTCCGGAAAACGCGCCAAGATCAGCCCGCTCGCCCGCAAACTCGCCGAAGAAAAAGGCGTCGATTGGGCAATGGTCAAAGGCTCGGGACCACAGGGTCGTATCGTCAAAAAGGACATTCTCACTGCTGCCGAGAAGGGTGTTGCCTCTCCGCAAAAAGCCGCGCCAATCGCTCCGGCCGCCATTGGCGGTGACATCGTCGAGGCGAAGGAGATCAAGGTAAGCAACATGCGGAAGGCCATTGCCGCACGTCTACTTGAATCCAAAACCACCATCCCCCATTTCTATCTGGAAACCGAGGTCGACGCCGGGCCGCTGATGGCACTCCGCAGCGCCCTCAATGACAACCTCGCCCAACTGACCCCGGAACAGGGTGGCATCAAGCTAACAGTCAATGATTTCATCCTGAAGGCCTCCGCCGAGGCCCTTCGCCGCGTCCCGGCAGTCAATACATCCTGGGAAGGGGGCCACATCAAACAACATGGCAAGGTGCACCTGGCCTTCGGGGTCGCCATCCCCGATGGACTTCTCACCCCGGTTATCCGCGATGCCCACCTGAAACCTCTCCGCCAGATCAGCGGCGAAGCCAAGGCCTTAATCAGCAAAGCCCGCGACAAGAAACTGACGCCCGAGGATATGAACGGTTCGACCTTTACCGTCACCAACCTCGGCATGTACGGAGTCACCGGGTTTTACGGCATCATCAACCCGCCCAACGCCGCCATCCTTTCCGTCGGGGCCACGATCAAGAAACCGGTAGTCGATGAAAATGACCAAATCACCGTAGGCTACCGGATGGCCGTTGGCCTTTCGGGCGATCACCGTGTCATTGACGGCGCCGCCGGAGCCGAGTTCCTCATGGCCCTGAAGGCCCTGCTGGAAACACCTTCCCTGATGTTGGTCTGACCTGTCTTCTCCCTCGAAATAAGACAGGCCCAACCACCCCGTGCTGAATCAGGCCACCCGATGAGTACAATCACTCCCAGCAAAACCTCCGTTTGGCCTGACGTAATCGGAATCCTCCTTGTTTTTCTCATCGCATCCCTGAGCTTGAGTGGACTTCGTCCGCTCGGTAATCCCGATGAGGGACGCTATGTTGAGATCGCCCGGGAAATGGTGACGACAGGAGACTGGGTCACCCCACGCCTGAATGGGGTCCCCTACTTCTACAAGCCACCCTTGGTTTATTGGCTCGAAGCCACGGCCATACAGGCGGGAGGACTCGGCTGGACCTTCCTGCGCTTCTGGCCCGCCTTGCTTGGAGCACTGGGGGTGGCCGGTATTTATTTGGCCGCACGCGATCTGTACGACCGCCGGACAGGGCTTTTTACCGCCTTGGTCACGGGGACTTGTCTCCTTTATTTTGCCCTTTCCCAGCTCATTATTCTGGATATCGCTGTTTCCGTCTTCATCACCCTGGCCCTCTGTTTTTTTCTCTGCGGACGGAAAAGATCCTACCCCTCCCTGCAGCGGCGGTTGTTTTTTTACGGCTATTATACCTGTCTGGTACTGGCGGTGCTGAGCAAGGGGTTGATCGGCCTGGCACTGCCCGCAGCCATCATCGGCATCTGGACCCTCGCCTTCAAGCGCTGGCGTGAAATCCCACAGTGGTACCTTCCGTCCGGGATTCTACTCTTTCTCGCACTGGCGGCCCCCTGGCATGTGCTGGCCACGCTGGCCAACCCGGCCCAGGCAGAGGCCAGCACCTTGTGGACAAGTGATCCGGCCGGCCAGGGGTTTTTCTGGTTCTATTTCATTCACGAACACTTTCTCCGTTACCTGACCTCCGTTTCCGACCGGGCTCAGCCCTTCTGGTACTTTTTTCTCTTCCTTCCCCTCGGCCTGATGCCCTGGGCCGTCTTCCTCCCTCAGACGATCCGGCAGACATGGAGCAAGGCCCGTGAAGACAGTGAAGACCGAACAGTGATCGCATTCCTTTGGATCTGGGTGCTTTTCGTCGTCCTGTTTTTCTCACTTTCACAGTCCAAGCTCCTGCCCTACATCCTGCCTGTTTATCCGGCGCTCGGACTGCTAACCGGACTCTATCTGCGGGACAGTTGGGCCGCAGGCGGGACCCCTGGCCTGAAGGCCGGACTGTATGCCTTTGTTGCCGTGGCACTGGCTGGGGCTCTCACCTTCCCCATCCTGGCGGGAGCCCGGGCGGCACGGGTGGAAGTACAGATGCTCCCCTACTTGGCGCTGGCCTCGGGAGTCCTCACTGCCGGAGGCCTCTGTTGCTGGTATTTGCAAAGGAAGCAGCAGGTGCGGCAGGCACTCCTTGTCATGGGAATGAGTATGGTGACTTTCACCTTTCTCTTTCATCCTTTGGCCTATGCTTTCCAACACCCCACCATTTACCGCTTGGCCAAAGAGCTGAGACCGATGCTGCCGGAAGGAGTCCCGGTTTTTTGTGTCTGGGAATACTTTCAGGAATTGCCGGTTTACCTTGAACAGCAAGTCGGGATCGCCGGCCATGTACCGAATGAGCAGTCCTTCGGACTGGCGCTGGAGGACCATTCCGACCGGTATGTTCCTATTGCAGAATTCAAGGATCTCATGCGCTCGGACGCCCCCGTCGTCGCAGTCATGAAACACTATATGTACCCCAGCATGACCCTCGGTCCGGATCGTTTCAGGGCAACCGCACTCTGCTGGGACGGCGAATTCATGGCCTACGCCAATGAGGCCGCCATGCGCCTCATCAGGGATGGCAAAGGAGACAGAATTGAAACCCCGCCCGCGCCTTGAGGCGACACCATCAAGGATGCCCCACACTACTGAATTTTGTGGGATGAACGGGCTACCTTCCCTTCAGCAACAGTTCTTCGAACAGACGCGCATCCCCAGGGACATCCACGCCAATCAGGCTTTCGGTTGTGATTCCGACGGCGATGGTATGGCCGGTTTCGAGTGCGCGCAATTGCTCGAGCTTCTCGGTCTGTTCCAAGGGTGTCGGTTCAAGTATGGAAAAGGTTTTGAGGAATGCCGCGGTATAGGCATACAAACCGAGGTGAGCGTAGGCCTGATGGCCTGCAGTTCCATCACGGGGATAAGGAATTGGTGCCCGGGAGAAATACAAGGCCCGGTGATTGCGATCAAAGACGACTTTCACCCGGTTCGGATTGTGGAATGCCTCATCCGATGACAAAGGCGAAGCCAATGTCGCCATGTCCACCCCCGGTTTCATCAAGCGGTGAAGGGTGCGGATCTGCTCCCCTGTCACCAGCGGCTCATCGGCCTGCACATTGATCACCGTAGTCGCCTTAAGCTTCAGATTCGCTTCGGCAATCCGGTCCGTGCCACTCGGGTGCGCGGGATCCGTCATAATCGCCTGGAATCCAGCTCCGCTTATTTCGTCGTAGAGCAGTGAATCGTCCACCGCAAAGAAGAGTGGATACTCCGGAGCCACTTGGCGAATACGCTCGGCTGTCCAGAGGATGATCGGCTTCCCCTGCACCGGATGGAGCAGTTTCCGTGGGAACCGGGTGGACCCGAGGCGGGCGGGAACGATGATCGCGACATCCGGCATGGCCATTAGTAACTCAATCAGTTTCGCGGAGCGAAATCGTAAATCAGCGTACGTTTCGCATACGGTTTTACATACGTCTCGACAAACTCAACATGCTTCGGATGGGTCTGATAGGCATCCGCGGCCGCCTGATTCTCGAAATCCATGGAAAGCGCCACGGCATAACTCTCATCCACGGTACCCCGGGGGCTCGAAACAGGCTGGCCGACCCGCAGGTTGTGGGCTTCCGGTATGCCGGAAAGCAATTCCTGCGCTCCGCGTGCCATCTTCGCACCCAATTCATCCTGCCCCTTGTCCGTCCACAAAATAACCACGTGTGTAATCATGACCCCGGAACCTAGGCGTTCTCCCCGTACAAGCAAGCCGTTTCATTCTGCGTACACTGCATCCCTTCTGGACTTGAGGCCTAAGTCCGCTTAGCTTTGCTCCAATCATGAACACACTCTACGAAAGTGATGAGCTTCTACGGCAGTACCTTCTTTTCCACTATGGGGAAGATCATGAGGTCATGCCCTACTCCTTTGGACCCAAAAGCGCCCTGCATTTCCCGCAGCGTTGTGTGGACACCTGCATAGAGGCTCTGGGCGGTGTAGCCGGCGGGCGGGCATTGGATGTCGGTTGCTCCGTCGGCGGTGCCAGCTTTGCCCTGGCCCGCCATTACACGGAAGTCATCGGCATCGACTATTCCCACAGCTTTATTCAGGCCGCCGAAACGCTGCAACAAAAGGGCCGCCTTGACTACGAACGCCTGCACGAGGGGATACTGACTTTGCGTTCCGTGGCCAGTATCCCGGAGGACATCGACCGCAACAGAGTCCGTTTTCAGCAGGGAGATGCCCAGGATCTCCCGGCAAATCCAGGCCACTTTGACCTGATTATAGCTTGTAACCTGATCTGCCGCCTCCGTGAACCGCTACGCTTTATTCAGGCTCTCCCCCGACTGACAAAACCCGACGGTCACGTGTTTCTCACCACCCCTTTCTCCTGGCTGGAAAACTATACCCCGCCTGAAAACTGGCTCGGGGGAACGCCTGAAAGGGAGGATTCCTTCCACGGGTTGAAGGAGGCGATGGAACCGGACTTTGCCTTGAAAAGCTGCTCCGACCTGCCCTTCCTTATCCGTGAGCATTCCCGCAAGTACCAATGGAGTGTGGCCCAGGCTTCGCTCTGGCAAAAACGCTGAGCCCTGTCGTCATGTCCACCACCACTGTCGTCGCCGCCTTGTACCGCTTTGCCCCGCTGCCCGACCACCACGAGTGGCAGGCCCGCTTGCATAAGATCTGCCAGGAGCACGGCATCAAGGGAACACTGATTCTCGCGCCCGAAGGCATCAATGGAACGATTGCGGGAACCCGTGAGGGGATAGATGCCGTACGCGATTGCCTGCAGGCCGACCCGCGGATGCATGGCTGGGAATACAAGGAATCCCTCTGCACGGAACCGCCCTTTCAGCGACTCAAGGTGAAAATCAAACCGGAGATCGTCACCCTCGGAGTCGGAGAACTCTCTCCGGCAAAGCAAACAGGCAAACATCTCTCTTTCACAGAGTGGAATGAATTGATCCGGCAGGAGGATGTCATTCTGGTCGATACCCGTAACAGCTACGAAGTCGAGACCGGACAGTTCCCCGGTGCGATTGACCCCGGCACGCGGCATTTCCGCGAATTCCCGAATTTTGTCCAAGCGCAACTTTCCGGGCACAAGGACAAGAAAATCGCGATGTACTGCACCGGCGGCATCCGCTGCGAAAAAGCCTCCGCCTACCTGTTGCAACAGGGTTTCCCCGAAGTGTACCAGCTGAAAGGCGGGATCCTGCGCTATTTCGAGGAAGCGCCGCCTCAGGACAACCTCTGGCAGGGGCATTGCTTTGTCTTTGACGAACGTGAAAAGCTGGATGAAAAACTTGAACCTGCGGACAGTTGAAACCGGCTGCTTGCCCGCGTGCTTTGGAAATCACGGGCGAGACGCCCGTGCTCCTTTCGGATCCGAATAATGCCTTTATTAAAATGAACACCACTCATCCATCCCCCGAAGGTGGCCCTGCTGAAAGGCGGATCCGGATCTTGCCGGACAATGTCATCAACCAGATTGCCGCCGGGGAAGTGATCGAGCGTCCGGTTGCTGCGGTCAAGGAATTGATTGAGAACAGTCTGGATTCCGGAGCCACCCGTATTGAGATTGAATTCCGCAACGGAGGCAAAAGCTACATCCGGGTGGAGGACAACGGCTGCGGGATGAGTCCCGATGAGGCCATGCTGGCCCTTGAACGCCATGCCACCAGCAAGTTGAAAGAGACCTCGGACTTACTGCATATCCGCTCCCTCGGGTTCCGCGGGGAGGCCTTGCCTTCGATTGCCAGCGTCTCCCGTTTCACCCTGCAAACCCGGAGGGCGGACTGGGACTGCGGCTCTGAAATCCTGATCAATGGTGGCAAGCTGATTCATCAGAAAGCCTGCGGGATCGCCCCCGGCACCCGGATCGAGGTGGCTCATCTTTTCAATAGCGTACCAGCCCGCCGCAAATTCCTTAAAACCGATAACACCGAAGCCGCGCATATCATTCACCTGGTCCGCCTCCACGCGGTGGCCCGGCCCCAAGTGGCTTTCCACCTGATTGAAGACGGGCGCGAACTGTTCCGGTCGCCCGTCTGCACGACCCTGCGGGACCGTATCCGCGAGATATGGGGCCGCAGTATCGCCGATGAACTGAGCGAGTTGCCGGCCCGTGAGGGAAAGAACGGATTACAACTGCATGGCCTGATCGGAAAGCCGGGCTCAGGCCGCACCAGCCGTCGCGAAATGGTCACCCTGGTCAACGGCCGACCGGTTGACAGCCGCACCCTTTCCTATGCCCTGATTGAAGCCTACCACACATTTATCCCCAAGGGACGCTACCCGCTGGCTTTTCTCTTTCTTGACATTGATCCCGCCGCAGTCGATGTGAACATCCATCCGGCCAAACGCGAAGTTCGTTTTCGCGACGAAGCGATGGTCCGCCAGTTTGTTCTTCAGTCCATTCAGCAGCAGTTGAAGGCGTCCGCACAACCAGACTGGGCACCTTCCGGCAAACAGGCGGCGATCCCACAATCCCGCGACACCGCCGCTGAGGTTGCCCGTTCTCTTGAGCTACGCCACCGCCCTTCCCCATCACCAGCGGTTGGGTTGCGGCCCACTACCCCCACTGTCTCAGCTTCCCCCGCACCGGCTCCGTCCACACCAACGGCAAAGATAGCCCCGCAGGCTCCCGTTGCCCCGCAGGCACCAGCCGAGTCATTCCGCCTGGACTGGAAATTCATCACCCGACTGGAAGAGGGGCTGGCTCTTTTTGAAAGTGCCGGAGGACTCGTCGTTATGGAACTGAGAGCCGCCCATCAGCGGATCCGTTACGAAAAGATTCAACGCGGATTCAGCGAGGGGAAAGTCCCGGTTCAGCCGCTCCTGATCCCCATTCCCCTCGAACTGGAACCGCTCGCGGCGGCTGCCCTCAGTGAGCATACCGATTTCCTGCAGGAGCATGGATTTCAACTCGAAACGTTCGGGCGTCATTTCTACCGCATACAGGCTTTGCCCCAATGGTTGCCCGCCGATGACGGAGAACACTTTGTCCGCGACCTGATCAGCGATATCCGGGAGGGGCGCATCGACCCGTCAAAACCGGATCTTGCCCACAAGGCCCTTGCCCGGATGGCAGCAGCCCAAGCCGTCCTGCCCGGTGAACGCTTGAATGAAAATGCAATCAAGAGCCTCGCACGGGAACTGCTGCAATGCGAAAATCCCCTGACCAGCCCCCTGGGACACCGGACTTTCTTTGAACTGGACCGCAAAGAGATACAGCGGCGCCTGGGCAAAGTTTAAGTCTGCCCAATGTGCTTACAGCAAGACATCCCTGTTTTCAGTCGAGTATGTCAGTAGAGCCGAGGTACGGGGATAATGACCGATGTTCAAGCCCTTGAATACCGCAGGGTCTTCACCGAGAAGAAATTCCCCGAGATAGGCTTCAGCATAAAGGATTTTGGCGATACTATGCTCTGACTCCTCTATGCTCAATTTGCGGCAGATAAGCTGGAACTTACCCGGATTCACATGTTGTCCTGACCTGCAGGCATTAATGGTCTGGCGGCTGGCCGTAAACTTGTCCTTCTTCTTCGACTGTCCAACCTCCGTGGCTATGTCCTGCGGCAGAACTCCTCGTTTCTTGAAGTGAGCCCGGATAAAGCATGAAAATCGCTCCTCCCGGCTCGGAAACAACTTTCTCTGCTCCGGATCATTTCTCCGGCGGAAAAAATCGTTCACATTCAATGGATCAACCACCAGCTGCTCCTGGGATGCTGTTTCCTTGCATAGGTATTCGCGCAAATAGGCTTCAGCATAACGGATTTTGAGCTCAATCTTGTCCAGCGCCCGTAATTGAAAGGCGCTTACGGCGGCGTGGAACTGCCTAGCCCGGATATGCTCACCGTTCATGAGCTTCTTAAGAGTGGATAGGCTGACATCGGAGGTCGATTCGGCGATCTCACGAATTGGTTTCCCAATCCCATTGGCGCGGGCAATGTCAGCGAATTCCCCAAGGCGAGCCTGAAAATACTCTGTTTTGTCAGTGATCGCCATGAACGGAACTAAATTTCGCGGGCCGAAGTCACGACCTCGTAAGTGACGTTATTCCCGATCGCCTCAAAATGCTGTTGGCCGCACTTGATTTTATACGCCTCGTCAGGACGCATTTTGAGCAAATCCCTGGTTCCTTTTGTCTCACGAACCATGTAAATAGTTTCATCCCCGTGCTTCACAATGGCCCAGTCCGGGTTGTA
>CAZCJJ010000029.1:0-27988 GCA_964499045.1 uncultured Opitutales bacterium
ATAGGCAAAAAAACCAAATGAAAACATGGTCATCACGGGATGTGCACTAAAGACCACCGTACCTCTCGCATTACTGTCTGATGGATAGGTCCCGCCTTGGAATAAATCACCCAATGCTGGTACCGGGGCTTGCGGACGATAGATGCGGCGGTAATCGGCCTGAGTAATAAAATCCGGATCGCCCGGCGGCACCATGTAATTCTGGAATTGTGCATAGGCCAGAAAGCCATCGCCCAGAGTCATGGCACCTAGCGTTGATGTATCCGGCTGCAATGAAAGGTCATGCTTGAGGCCAGGGAAGGCTGGATGCGTGCTGGTCAGCAAGCCGTATGCGTGGGTGGTCAGGTCATTGAAATAATCAGGTCCAACGCTATCCTGAACACCATCGAGGATCTGAACGTCGTTAAGACTTGTAAGCCGGTTAAGCTGCTCAAAGAGAAGACCGTCAGCTACACGTGGGTTTTCTCCTGAAAAGGGAAGTTCATAATTATCGATTGTTCCTTGACCCACAATAAACTCCAAACCCGGCATGCTGCCGATAAAACCACCGGCCACCGGTGCCAGTGAGCCTCCTGCGTTATTGAGTGAACGGGGATTGCGGACATAAGCTTTGGTGTTTTCATCCGAAATCCAATAGGCATAACGTCCCGGTGCGTCCCCTTGGATGCTCACTTTCGGAACCCGGATTTCATAGGAGTTGCCGAAGGAGGCCATCAGTGCAGTGTCCTCCGGGTTGCTTATACCCTGATTGGCATCTGCACTCCCTGAAGTCAACCAGCCAAGAAACTCCTGATTCTGACTATTCCAAACTCCGGTCCAGAAACGGTTATCATCATGCGTAGTGCCCAGTATATCCGCGCGCGCTGTGACCCGTGTATCCTGCCCGGTCAGTTCCTGCAATTGTCCCATGCCAGCCAAAATCCCGAGGAATGCATTTTGTCTCGCCTCCTCACGTTCCACCTGAATCCGCATGGATTGTGTCTCGACATGAATCAACGTTGAGAGACTTACCATTAAAAGAAGCAGGAAGGCCATCAACACAAGTGAAAGCACCAGAGCAAACCCGCTTCTTTTCTTTATTGAATGCTTCATGTCACCACCCCTCATCTCGGACTATAAATCTGAACCGGTTGCCAGATACCGGCATTACCTGCTGAAGAATGAACCCGAATAATCATCGTGTTCTCCGCCCCGTAAACCAGTTGGGCGGGATCCAATTCCAACACAAAGGGAGCATTCCAAAGCTGATTGACCGTTTTACCGGTCGACTGGGTCGTATGCTCTCCTGCGTAATGGCCGTTCACCCATACCCAGGCCTGCTCGTCGACACCACCGAATCGCAGATGCACAGGACTGCCTTGCCAATCTTCTGGCAAAAAGAAGCGGGTCAGGTACCAGCCAAAGCCAAGATAGTCCCCCACCGCTGTGTTGCGCCAGGTTTGCGGCACTTCGATGGTATCCCAGTTATCGGGTACTGTTTCGAGATTCTGCCAGTTCCTATCAAGCCCGGTTCCTTCCGGGTCCTTGGCAAAATACCATGCGGTAAAAGCCCCCGGCAATACATTGGGCAAAGGTTCTTCTGCCACTTCATCAAAGGGACTTAGCAGTGTTTTGAAATCAACTCTGGGAACTTCATCCACAACCGCCTGATAGTAATCGACGGCATTGGTATCCATGTATGTTCGGCGGAATTCCAGTAGATCCCTTAAGGCTTGTTGGGCCTTCTCAAAAGCTGCCCTGTCGTCTAGTGGTATTTTCCGGTTTACCAGTGACCCGGAAAACTCCGCCACCAATTGAGCGTGCTCAAGGCCGATGACCAGAAACTCCACCCGCTCCGCATATTGCGGATCCTCACTGGCATTTGCTTTATCCAGAGCACGTCCCAATAAATCCCAAGCCCGGTCAAAGACCTCCGGCGGGTAATCTTCCGCAGCCGTTAATACCGTCGGCCGGTACCAGTCGATCCCTTCAGAATGTGCCTCCCAAAAATCGAAATAAGCTTCAACTTCAGCGGCCGCCGGGCCAAACGCGGAAAAATACTCCTCCCGCAATTCATCGATTGTTTTCTCCGGTTTATAGGTCAGGCGCATGACCACATAATACATCGGACCCTGCATTGACCAATTGCTCCGGAATCCTCCCAAAAACATTCCTTTGGAGCCATGCTCCATCGTGAACTTAAGGAAGTCATGCACCTGCCGTGTACTCAGGTAGGGCATCACATAACCGCCGTGCATGAAATTGGAGTAGTAAGAAAGTGATATCCCCGTATCCTTCCACTTAAGCCATTGCTCACGAAGCCAGCTGTCGGCTTCATCACTCATCGGATAATACATGTCCTCCTGAGTCCAGGGTGCGAACTCTCCCCGGATATTTTCATTAAGCTGAATGTCCATTTCCGGAGCTGGAAAGGTCTGCCAATAAATGAAAGTGGTTACAATGACATCCGGATTCTTCTCCGCTGCCTTATCGTAGATGGTTTTCCAAAAACGTGCATAACGGTCAGACACCTGACGCGGCCTGTAATAAGGAGCAGCAAAAGACGGGAAACGGGACTTTTGAGGGCCATCCCAAGCCATAGATTCTTCGGACCAGCAGAATGCGCGTGTATCTGATTCCCCGAGTTGGAGTACATCGCCACCATCCCAGAACTCCTCGACAATAAAGCGGTGCAAATCCGGATTTGCCACATTCAGAGCAGGACGACCAGCCTCACCCGGACGTGGTCCCCGCACGCCTTCACGACTCAGCGCAAACCATTCGGGGTGATCTTTTCCAAATCGCTGCCACCAAGTGTAGTGTTGGGGCACGTGGACCGTATTGGGTCTGTCCTTGCTGGCACCCAGCCGATGCCGCGAAGTAAACACCATCTGGTCCCGCACGCGTTTGTCCATGGCTTCCTGAGGGAACTCCAGCCAGGCAATGCGCCCGGTAAATCTTTCGTCAAAGTGATCAGGGCTATCGACTTGCCGGTGCAGCCTCCACCAACTCGGTGAGCGAAACTCCAAGGTAGGATCGACGCGGATATCCATTCCCTGATCCAGGACTACCGTATCGTGCTTGGGCACATACGTCCCCAATTCACCCGGCCAGAGCCATCGCACTCCAAGGAGTTGTTCTACCAATTCATAAACACCATAAAGCGTTCCATTCGGCGAGGACGCCTCAATCTGGTATCCGCCGGGCAAAATACTGTCATAAACGAAAGGCCCCTGGTCGGGAAATATCTTAACATAGGAGGGATCCTGTCTTCCCAGAACGTAGAGATGGTTGCCGGATGTTCTGATGATAAACGTGTCCTGAGGCAGATCCTGGACATCCAAACCCGCCCGGCGGGCGGCTTCTGTTTCACCGACAAAAATCAAATAAGGATAGCCATCCGGTATTGCATTTTCGGTCACAACCGGCAGCGAAACCCCGGTCGATTTATGGATATATTCGACCAACTCATCCGCCGCATAGCGGGCTATTGTTGCAGGCTCTTCGGCAATAACCACCGCAGCACGCGGATGTCCCGATTCCACTATTTGAATACTGGCATAGGCATCGGATGGCTTGAATAAGCAAAGGCTCAGCAGTACTAAATAAACGAAATACCTGGAGGCAGCCGGTATACTTTTCCCAACAGCAAAACGCTTGCTTGAGGGTGATCCGTAAAGCTTTATTCGGGGAAAAAACGGCAATCGGGACAAACTCATGATGCCAACAATGCCCAACTCATAACAAAAATCAAAAGCCCTGGAGTGTTAATCGTAACCCTCTCTTGCGTACCCTAACAATTGAAGCCCCAATGCTGATTCAGTCAGCGATCTTAGGCTGTAGGGGTTTAGGCTGTAGGGTTGATTTGGGGGTTCGCATGTTCGGTGTTTAGCTGTTTAGCAAGGACGGGGAACTGTCTGACGGTTTAACCTTTAACCCGCATACCTTGTGAGATAGGCGGGTTAATTCCTAAGTTGACAAAACAACGCGTTGTTTTATAGGCTTACTCAATGAAAAGAGAAAGATTGGGGGATATACGCACTTGGTTGAATTCAAAAAAAAGAAAGCCCCTGGTTTTGCGGGGAGCCCGGCAGGTGGGCAAAACCTGGTTGGTACGTGATTTGGCGAAATCAGCTTCGCTTGATTTACTCGAACTCAATTTTGAAAGAAATCCGGAATACACGAAGTTGTTTTCTGCCAATGCCCCTCAAGCGACTTACGATGAGATATCACTCCAACTGAATAAAAACGTCCCTCCGGGAAACGCTTTACTTTTTCTGGATGAGATCCAGTCAGCTCCTGAATTATTGGCCCAATTGCGTTGGTTCTCGGAGGAAATGCCGGAACTGGCTGTGGTTGCCGCCGGCTCTTTGCTGGAATTTGCTCTAAAGGACATGACCCACAGCATGCCTGTCGGGCGTATTCGTTACGGCTTTCTGGAACCCATGAGCTTTGAGGAATATCTCATCGCACACCACCAGGATAACTTGCTTGAGAGATGGGCGGCATGGCAACCCGGAGCCAGCGTTTCCGAGACTTTGCACCGTAAAACACTGGAGTGCTTTGACCGCTATCAAATGACAGGCGGTATGCCCGCCGTGGTCTCTGCAGAGGTCAACGGTGCGGATGCTGCGGAGTGCCGTCAAATCCAGCGCGATCTGATCCAGACTTACCGTGACGATTTCTCGAAATATGCGGGACGTATGAATCCGCGTGTCTTGAATGCCACCCTTTTGGCCACAGTGCATGACATGGGCAAGAAATTCATCTATAGCCACGTCGATGAATCGATCCAGCACACACAGGCCAAGCATGCGCTCGAACTCTTGGCGATGTCCCGACTATGCACAATTATTCCGCACACCCAGGCAAACGGGCTACCCTTGGGTGCTGAAATCAATGATCGCATCCGAAAAGTTGCATTACTGGACGTGGGACTGGCACATGGGTTATGGAATACGCCTGCAGCCGGGAACTATCCTCCATGGCGCAGCCTAAGTCCATTAATACGTGGAAACATGACCGAACAGGTTGCCTCACAACAGCTACGTATCGCCATGGGTGGGTTTGGCTGGGAGGGACAGCTTTTCCATTGGCGCAGAGAAGGAGGACGATCCGGCGAGATCGATTATATTGTAGAGATCAACGGGAACATCATACCCATCGAGGTCAAGAGCGGCTCGGCAGGCTCAATGAAAAGCCTGCACCAATTCATGTATGATAAGAAACTGCCATTTGCGCTTCGTCTGGACAGGAACCCTCCATCCCTGCAGGCGATGGAGGTAAGAACTACTCAAGGAAACGATGTACGCTATACCCTGTTTAATATGCCTTACTACCTTGTCTGGAAATTGGCTCAGCCTCCAGGTTTGGGGTTTCGCATGTTCGGTGTTTAGCTGTTTAGCAAGGACGGGGAACGGTCTGACGGTTTAACCCTTGAACCCTCAAACCGATTTCCCGAAACCCCGAAACAGCAAAACACCTACAGCCTAAACCCCTACCGCCTAAAAAGGCAATTCCGGACACCCATGAAAGGAGGGAGAAAATTACGGGTGTCTGGGGTTCGGCCTCAGGGGATGAGGACCGAGGGTAGTTTTGCGGAGGCTTTTTCAAATGTTACCATCATCGACGTTCTTTTCAGATAGTCGGCGTGGATCATTCGATCAACAAATCCCGGTTTGGCGTTAGCGAGACTCTCCTGTTGCAGTATTGCGAGGGCTTCGCCCAAGGGGACAATTTCAGGAGATCCCAAAAACTCCCGCAACTTGTCCAAAGCAAGTTGCTTGGGAACATCATAGTGATATTGCAGCGCAAAGTACGCCTCGCTGATCACCAAGTCACTCACTGCGCCTTGCTTGCCCTGTCCGCGCATTTTGTCCAGTTCGACCACCGCCCGTTCAGCTTGTGCAATGGGTTCACCAGTAAGAAGGCGAAGGACAACAGACGTGTCCAGACCGACAAGACGCACCTGATTCATGATTCTCCGGCTGCCCTGCGGTTTGCGATACTCCTGCGAATTGCATGCATATCATGTTTCTTCCCAACAGCATATTTGCGAAGGCTACCCATCCAAGGACGACTGTATTGCCGCGCCGGGATCAACGACCAGATCTCCTCTCCGTCTTCGACCCGCCGGTCCAGCAGCAAATCGTCACCCGGCTTGATTCCGAGCGATTGGCAGACTTGACTGGGAAAAGTCACCTGTCTTTTGGATGAAACTTTGACCTTTAGCATACCAATAACCTGGCACAGATCACTTTACTTGTCAATCGAAGAGTAAGGCAGTGACACGAGGGAGCAGGGGCGCCACCCCGCACCTGAAGAATCTTCAATGTCCAGCACGGAATGTCCAATGCTCAGTGTAGAATCACGAAGCGAGGTCATCAGCCTTGCTCACGGCCGATGCTACACCTTCCCTAAATTCCAAAACTCCAAAACCGCTAAACGCCTAAATACCTACCGCCTAAACACCTCCCCGGGAGACTGGCTTTCCCGACAAATAAGCCTGCAAAGCAGACGCAAGTTCCCGTCCGAACGCACGCAGGTTTTGTGGAGTGGTAACCACCTGCTTTACATTCGCATAGGGCACTTCAAGGGTGGATACCAAGGCAACATCCATATTTTGCCAACACCAGTCGATAAAGGAAAGCCCGTCCTCATAGCTGGCCGGAACATTCCAGTCCTCACCGAAGGGCAGATTGTCAGCGGGGTCATACACCAGTTCCCCTTTCACGGTGTCCGCGAGGTGGGCGGCAAGCTGCTGTTGCTCCTGCCAAAGACGGGGGTCTTTGGATCCGACCAGATGAATCCGCTCATTCCGCCCATCCCGTATCCATGGGCAATGCAGATCCAGAATCGCATCAATCGCATAGCCATCGGCCCAGTCAGGCAATAAAGCCCGCAGGGCGACAGTTTCGGGATAAAGATTTGTCCGGCCATAATCACGGTTGTGGTCGCATGCATTCCGGCCTTTGCCCTGATCCCCCTTTTCAACTCCATCCTTATCAACAAAGGGTATCACCAAGACCTCCGCCTTTTCCTGCCACCATGGGTCGGTCAGAATCGCCGCCATCATGCCTTCAAGCACGTAACTGGCACTGGTCTCACAGGCGTGATGGCGGGCGGTAACAACGACCTTATGCCGATTACCGGTCCTCCCCAAGTGCAGCCGTTCAACCGTCCGCCCCTGTGCGGTAGTGCACAGGGTGTCCTCACGCAGCAACGGATGCCCGCGCCGGGACTGAAGCCATGACTGTAAGTAATATCCGGTATAGGGAAGGCAGAAGCAGAAATACGTCTCCTCTTCGGTGGGCCCAAACGTATAAGTAAAGGAAGCGTGGCTGTCGCTGCAGGTTTTGTTCCAGTGATAGGTCTGTCCTCCATCCTTACTGACGCAAGGCCCCCGGGTCCCAATCACATTGCCATCGGTAAACATGAAGCGCCATGTTTGCCCCGCCGCACCACGAATCCGGAAGTGCCAGTAAAACCAAAACCGCCGGGTATCCCGCTGGTCCTGTCGTAGATACACAGTATCCCCCTCAACCCGATCAACCACAATGTTCCCGCCTGGAAAATCCGCGTCAATCAGGGGAGACAATGGCTTGGATTGGAACATGGTTTATCCCATCAGTGTTCATCGGTGTCCATCAGTGGTTGAAGTGATTCTATCCGCGGCATTCATAGTTCACACATGGCGCACTAACAATAACGATTCACTTTATTCATCAAATCCCCTATTATGTTAACCGTAACCCTTGACTAAATAAAAATTGTAGATAACGAGCAACTATGGCCACTGATCACCCCCCTGCACCCGGCTCTTCTGATTCGGTTACGATGAAAGACATCGCGGAAAAGGCTGGTGTTTCGATCATGACCGTTTCGCGGGCCCTGCGGAACCATCGCAAGGTAGGAGCGGCCACCCGGGAAAAAATCGTTAAGGTAGCCAGTGAGCTGGGATATCACCAGAACCCTCTTGTTTCCGCAACCATGGCCAAGGTTGCCCGGGCCCGCAAAATCACAGACCGACCGATTATTGCCTTTGTCACGACGTTCAAGGAGAAGGACTATGGTCACTATCTGCCCCATATTGTTAAAATGAAAAAGGCCGCAGAGGCCCGGGCCGAGGCGCTTGGCCTGCAAGTGCAGGAGTTCCATTTCAGCCAGAAAGACCTAAGTGAGGCCCGCCTGAGCAATATCCTCATCGCCCGCGGGGTCGATGGAGGCATCCTCGCCCCCTTGTCTGATGATGAACACCTTTCGCTTTACCACGAGAGACGAAAATTGAATCTCAACTACGAGAAACTGGCTTGGGTAACTATTTGCCAATCGTTTAATAACGATTTCCTCGACAATGTGAGCCTCGATTATTTCGGATCTTTGTCCAATACGCTTAAGTCATTGGAAGAGCGGGGTTACCGGAGGGTTGGGCTGGCCCTGACCACCACCGAAAGCAGCCGAACCCAAAACCAGTTGCTCTCCTGCTACATGGCCATCCGTTATTTTAATCCCAAATACCGGACCCATTACATCCCGCCATTTATCGGAACGGTCTGGGATCAGGATAATTTAAACCAATTGCCCCACTGGGTGCATGAACACAGTGTCGAGGTGGTGATGGCCAACAAGATCGTGGTTTTTGAAAAGCTTCTCAGCCTCCCAAAACAAGACCGCCCGCTCCTCTGCTCCCTCGAAAGCGATTTGATTGATCATCGCTGGGCTGACTTTGCCTTGAATCAACGGCCGGATCTGCTCGCCTCCATGGCGGTGGACACGCTGTACGATAACATTAAAATCAACCGGACAGGCGTTCCCGAATCTCCCCGGATCAGCCACATCCGGACCGAGTTTGTCGATTACCGGGCACTCAGAGATGCATGACCCTATACGGCGTAGCCGGAACAGCCTCTACGTAGCTGCGCTCGTAAGAGCGTGGCTTATTGGCAAACGCGCAGGGCCGCAAACAGGGCTTTCATTTTGGCCGGGTCCTTAAGCCCCGGAGCACTTTCGAGGCCACTGTTAAAATCAAGGACAGGAGCCTGCGTGCTGCGGTAAGCCTCCACAGCGTTATCCGGAGTCAAGCCTCCGGCCAGAATCCATGTTTTGTGCTGATAGAGGGTGGACCATTCGCAGAAGCGCTGCCAGTCGCCGGTCTGCCCGGTCCCGCCGTAGCCGCCGCCATGGTAGGTGTCGATGAGCAAGGTGTCGGCAAACTGCAAAATGTCCTGAGGGAACGGTTCGGTTGGTGGAATACGGGGAGCCATCCATAAGGCGGGAGCACCGACGATACCGGACCATCCGGCAAGGGAAGCGAGGGAACAGTCCCCATCGAAGTGGATCTGGAAGTAGTCAAAACCAAGGTCCGCATAATCCTCCAGTTCGTCCGTTCCCGTATTCACATCCACAAAGACCCGCTTGCCGGGGGGCACATGACGACAAAAAGCACGGGCCTGCTCCCATGAAACCGCCCGGGGCGACTTCGGGTACAGAATACACCCCAGATAGTCGGCCCCGAGTTCCAGAGCCAAAGACGCATCCTCCAGACGGGTGATCCCACAGATTTTGATTTTTGGAGTAATCGCCATAAATCCCAATTGATTGAATTCCCGAATCAGTATGCAGTTGGAGCATTTATGCGGTTCAGTGTAAGACCGCATGAATGCGGAACTCCAGCATGATTACACCACGTCTGTCTCCTTCATCCTCTTGTTTTTCTCCTAAACTAAACGCCTACAGCCTAAGCCCCTATTTCGCCCCCAACAACTCACAAATGGCTGCGACCATGCTATCCATACTTGCTTCGTCAGCCTCCCGGTTAATCGGCAGCTTCTTTTCTTTCATCGCCTGACTGGTAATCGGGCCGATACTGACCGTTTGCGGACGGCGGGCTCCCGGAGCCAAGGCCAGATGGGCTGCCTGGGCCACAAAGTTCTCCACCGTACTGCTGCTGGTAAAGGTAATGACATCCGCTCCTTCCTCACGGAAGCCACTGGCAACAGGGTCCTCACTCAAATCGGTGAGTGTGGTCTCGTAAACCGGGAAGGTATCGACGATGGCCAGAGCCTCCTCCAGTTTTTCAGCCAGGACCTCCCGGTTGCGATTCCCGGTGACCAGCAGGATTTTTTGATGCTCAAGGGATTCCCGCTGCAGCAGGCTCTCAGCCAGAGATTCAGCAACCGAAACCTCCGGGATGTGATCGACGGTAAGCCGGTATTTTTCGACTTCACTGGCGGTCGAAGCCCCAATACAGGCAATCTTCAAACCACCGAAATAACGGATATCGGAAAAGCGGCGGAAGAATTTCTCAAAAAAGAAACGGGCACCATTGGGACTGGTGAATACGATCCACTCGTAGCTTCCCAGTTCGCCCCAAACTTCATTTTCACGGTCCGGTGCCATGGTTTCTGAAACTGAAATCAAAGGCAATTCCAGCACCTCCGCTCCCAGCGCAAGCAGTCGACGGCTCAATTCACCGGCCTGATCGCGTGACCGGGTCACGACAATCCGGCGGCCAAAGAGCGGTTGATGTTGAAACCAGCCCAAATCACCCGCCAGTCCTACAACCTTGCCGACTACAATCACGGCGGGAGAGGACAGTCCGGCCGCTTCCACCTTTGCCTTGATATCTTTCAAGGTTCCGGAGACGGAACGTTGCCGGGGCAAAGTCGCCCACTGGACGACCGCCACCGGTGTTTTCTCCGAGAGGCCACCAGCTATCAGCTCAGAAACGATATGATCCAGATGGCCCATGCCCATGTAAATGCAAAGGGTCCCCCCCAGCTTGGCATACTGACGAAAGTCCACCTGTACCTGCTTCTTCTCCGGATCCTCGTGCCCGGTGATAAACGAGATGGAAGAGCTTTGTTCGCGGTATGTCAGCGGAATCCCCGCATAAGCCGCTGTGCCGAGGGCAGCGGTCACCGCCGGGACAATTTCGAAGGACAACCCTGCTTCTTTTAAACGCAAGGCCTCCTCCCCGCCCCTTCCGAAAACAAAAGGATCCCCGCCCTTCAGGCGTACGACCGACTTCCCCTGTCGGGCCCTGTCAACCAGCAGGGCCTCGATCTCTTCTTGAGGAATAGCATGCAGGTTCGGCCGCTTGCCGACATAAAGTAGTTCGCAATCCGCTTTCACCCAAGAACGGATCAGCGGATTGGTCAAATAATCATAGACCAGAACGTCACACGCACCGATCAACTCGCGTGCCCGCAGTGTGATCAGTCCGGGATCTCCCGGACCGGCCCCGACCAGATAAACTTTTCCCGCATCAATCATAAAAGTGAAGTTCAGCCTTCCTGTTACTGTCCGGCAGAACGGATCTTCCGGACTATTTTGTCAACCGCCTCTGCGGTATCCTGCAGTGCCCGTTCATTGAACTTATAGGAGGCAAATCCGATATTTTCGTGAAAAACATGCAGAACATCCTCCACATAATGAGCGGCGAAAGCCACTTGGCAGCCACCTTCCAGTGCATGGAGAAACTGGCGTTCAAGCATCACTGCAAAGGCCGTTTTTTCATCGGACAAGGTCTGAAAACGCTCTTTGTCCGCCACCCGACATTGGATGGCAATGGCACCCTGACCCACGGCGGGGACCATGCACTTGACCGGAATCGGTTTGAAGCGTAATCCGGGCCACTCTGTGATTCCGAGCCGGTTCATTCCGGCTGCTGCCAAAATGGTGGCTTCGGCCTTGCCTGCGGCAATTTTTTTCAGGCGCGTGGCGACATTACCACGAATTTCGGACCAGACCGCGTTCGGCATCATCCGTTTGGCCTGGGCACGGCGGCGGGGACTGCTGCTGGCAATAAAGGTTGGCAGTTCAATATCCTCACGCAAAATAAGCACATCGCGGGCATCCTCACGCGGAAGAAAGGCGGCCAATGCAAGCCCTTCCGGCATTTCCGTCGGCAGGTCTTTGGCAGAATGAACGGCCAGATCCGCCTGCCCTTCGAGCAAGGCGACCTCCAACTCCTTGGTAAAAAGACCTTTGCCCCCCTGTTTCTCCAAGGACCACTTCGTCTGGCGGTCACCGGTTGTTACGAGTTCCAGAATCTGAACCTCCACCTCCGGCCATGTCTTCAGAATATGTTCTTTGACCAGTTCCGTTTGGCGCAATGCCAAAGGACTGCCCCTCGTGGCGATGACCAGTTTTCGGTTCATAGTGGTTTTCCGGTACTAACCCGCCTATCTCGCAAGAGACAGGCGGGTAAAGAAACCGGGCAAAGCCCTTATCCGGGCTTACTTGGAATACGATGCCTGGGAACCCTTGATGTTGCGCTTGGGCATCCAAGGCATCATCGCACGCAGGCGTTCCCCGGTTTTCTCAATCGGATGGCTTTCACCTTCCTTGAGCATACGCTTGTAGTTCGGCAAACCTTCCTTGTACTCCTTGACCCAGTTGCGGGTGAACTTGCCATTTTGGATTTCCTTGAGGATCTGCTTCATGGCCTTCTTGGAAGAAGCATTGATCACCCTTGGTCCGCTGACGAGGTCACCGTATTTTGCGGTATCGGAAATGGAGAAACGCATGCCGCTGATTCCAGACTCAATCATGAGGTCTACAATCAGTTTCAGTTCATGCAAACATTCGAAGTAGGCCATTTCAGGCTGATACCCGGCTTCGACCAAGGTTTCATAGCCAGCCTGGACGAGCGCGCTGGCGCCGCCACAGAGAACTGCCTGCTCACCGAAGAGGTCGGTTTCACATTCTTCCTTGAAGGTGGTTTCCAGTACTCCGGCGCGGGTACCGCCCACGCCCTTGGCCCAGGCGAGCGCAACCTTGCGGGCATTCTTGGAAGATCCCTTAAGGACCGCAACCAAGGCCGGAACCCCCTTGCCTTCGACAAACTGGGAACGGACCAGATGACCGGGACCCTTCGGTGCAACCATGATAACATCGACACCCTTGGGCGGAGTGATCAGGTCAAAGTGAACGCAGAGACCGTGGGTGAAAACCAGTGTCTTGCCCTTGGTCAGGTTCGGCAGGATATCCTGCTCATACACTTCCGGCTGTTTCATGTCCGGAATAGCGAGCATGATAACATCCGCCTTTTGCACCGCCTCGGCGTTGCTATAAACTTCAAAACCGTGCTTCTTGGCCACGGCGATGGATTTGCTCTTGGGGTAGAGACCGATGATGACGTTGCAACCGCTGTCCTTCAGGTTCAGCGCATGCGCGTGGCCCTGGGAGCCATAACCGAGTACGGCCAGAGTCTTGTTTTTGAGGACCTTGAGGTCGGCGTCTTTGTCTGTATAGACTTTTGCAGGCATATGATTTCTTATTTGCTGGTTTCTAGTCAGGAAAGGCCCCGGTTGGCGGGTCAACCCTCCACCGAATGGCCACGGGACAGTGCCACGTTGCCGGTACGGGCCATTTCCACAATTCCGAAAGGCGAGATCATTTCGAGGAAAGCACGAACCTTGTTCGCGTTTCCGGTACATTCAATAATAATGCTGTCAGGCGAGACATCGACGATTTTGGAACGGAAAATTTCCGCAATCTCGACAACCTGCGAACGGGTGTCCTGATCCGCCTTGATCTTGAGCATGACAAGTTCACGGGCCACAAAGGCTTCCTTGTCTCCAAAATGGGTGACCTCAATCACATTGATCAGTTTATATAACTGCTTAATCGCCTGATCAAGCGCATGCTCGTCCGCAACCACAGTAATCGTGATGCGGGACTTTTCCGGGTCCTGAGTCGGACCCACATTCAGCGTATCGATGTTGAAGCCGCGTCCACTGAACATGCCAGCAACCCGCGCAAGAACACCAAACTTGTTTTCCACAAGAGCTGAAATGGTATGACGCATAATAAAAGAAATGGTAGAGGGTGCCGGATTCGAACCGACGACATCCTGTGTGTAAGACAGGCGCTCTAACCAGCTGAGCTAACCCTCCAAGGAAAGTAAAAGCAGGGGATATTGGCCCCCATTAGCCTCGAATCAAGCCTTTTATAGGAAAAATCCGGGTTTTTGCAAGTCCAGGCCCTCCGAAGCAAGCGATGCAATCCGACCTTAACCCAAACGGCACCTGGTAATGTGTTCATCCTTACTCAAACCGACGGAGCGCAGGTATCCAAATCCAAATCGAAATCCAAATCGAAATCGGGATCGAAATTTTTAGCGACATGATTAGGATGAGTGGCACTCAGTTAACCCACATATCTCCCGGCTTGTTGGCGAAGGTTCTATTCTATTGAAAAACAATGTCTTGAAGGTTTTAGCGGAAGACGGGAGTCGGATGCAGCAATGATTTTACGCTTCACCTCCGCACCCGCCAAACTCATAGTCATCGCATGGAAACTTATAAAATATCCAACAAATTAAGAAATCTTGCCATCAATGAGCGGCCTCAGGAACGGATGGAAAAAATGGGGGCAGCGGCATTATCCGATGCCGAATTGCTCGCCTTGCTCCTGCGCAGTGGCAGTCGCAAGATGGATGTCCTGACCCTCGCCTCCAACTTGATCCGCGATGCGGGCTCATTCAGTGGATTGCTCAGTTGGACAGATACGGAGTTCCGCCGGCACCCCGGTATCGGCAAGGTCAAGGCAGCCCAATTGCTCGTCGTCCTCGAAGTGGCTAAAAGAGTACTGGCCCGAAACCAGAATGAAGCACCTGTTTTCTCCGATGCCGATCTGGTCTTCGATTATTTCAAGTCATTGACCATCGGACTGGAGGTGGAGAAGTTCTGGGTCCTCTGCCTCAACCGCAAAAACCGGCTGATTAAACGGCTGGAAATCACTTCCGGAACCGCCAACAGCAGTCTGGTCCACCCGAGAGAGGCCTTTCGCGAGGCCATCCGCTGCAGTGCCTCCGCCGTCATCGCCGTCCACAACCACCCCAGCGGTGACCCCGCCCCCAGTCAGGCGGACATTGCGGTGACCCGCCAGTTGCGCGAGGCATCCAAGGTGATCGGCATTGAACTGATCGACCACATTATCGTCGGACAGACCCATGCCGACCCCAATGGTATCGGCTACTACAGTTTTCAGGTCGGTGGCTTTCTCTGACCCGCCGAGCCCACCCCTACAACCTACCACCTGAAACAAAGCCTCACTAAAGTTTCGGCCTACAGCCCTCCCCCTGCACTTTCTTTCATTTATTAACAATAAAAACAAACTTTTACCCCGAAATGCTGTCACCGCTTGCTTGGCCTGCATCTTGTAGTCAAGATTCACTGTCAAAGATACATTCGTTGCGTTTCCCCCCGTTAACGGCATGCCCCAGGTTTCAGTTATCATCAGTTCCCACAACTCCGCCCACTTCGTGCAGGAGGCCATTGATGCTGCCCTCAAACAGGAGGGCTCACCAACAGTTGAGGTTATCGTCATAGACCAAAGCTCCGTTGACGGGACACGGGATATTCTGGAGGGCTATGGTTCAGGCATTTGCTGGGAGGAATATCCGGCCACGACAAGTCCGGCGATAGCCAAAAACCGGGGGCTTGCTCTGGCCAGCGGGGATTATGTCATTTTTCTCGAAGCCGATGACCGGCTGGAGCCCACGGGCCTGATGCGTCTTCTTGAATTTGCAAAAAGATTTCCTCCTGAAAGCAAAACCCTTGTTTATGGACTGGCCCGGCTAATTGACCACCGGGGGCAGGAATCCGGGGTTCTGGACCCATGGGAATACAGTTTTCTCAACCCCGTGGCCCACCTCATCCTCAATCCGCTTTACCCGGGCACCATTCTCTACCGTCGTGCACTGCTGGAGAAAATCGGCGGGCTGGATGAAAGTCTGCCCCATGGCTACAGTTACAACCTGAACCTCCGTCTTTGCCTGGCCGGGGTCCGGTGGGAACTGCTTCCGGAAATGACATGCCAGCGCCGCATCAACAGCAGCCCCTTCCGCTCCACCCGTCAGGAATCCATCGATAATCAGGAACGTTACTGGCTCGAATTCACCCGCCGTCAGGAAGCTCTGGTACGCCTGCACTACAACGGCAAACTGCCCTCCGAGGTGCGCGCTGCCCTGGCCAAACGTTACTGGGCCCTGGGCCGGAATCTCTTGCGTGATGGACAGAGTCACGAAGCCAGGCCTTATTTCAAAGAGGCCCGGAGACTCAGCTTCTGGAAGGCCCCCCACGGACATCCTTACTATCGTCTCCTCTGCCGCATGGTCGGACCCGAATGGGCCGAAAAAGGACTCCACCCAAGGTATCTGGATTGATCGAAGATCGGAGTTCGGATATCGGAGTTCGAGACGCAGGAAAAGGGGTTTTGCAGTTTCGGGTTTTTGGGAAAACGGAGAGGAAATGCCTGAGATCCCGATCTCCCCGGTACCGAACTCCGATCTTCGATATCCGAACTACGAACTCCGAACTACACTCCAGGGAATTTCCTTCCCGGCCCACATGGGAACGACATCGCCATAGCGGTCGGGTATGCGGAAGGGAGTTTTCCGGAGAGTGATCGTTTTTTCCGGCGGAGTAACACCATAAATACGGCGGGCGTTATCGGAAACAAAGGCCTGCAAACGGTCGAGGGCACTATGTTCTTCGAAAAGGCCTGCCAGCACTTGCAGCGTAATCGGAGCAGTGAAAACCCCGGCCGCACAGCCGCAGCATTCCTTCTTACTGACCGGATGCGGAGCACTGTCTGTCCCGAGAGACAATTTTGGATGGGCAGACAAAGCCGCCTGCAGAAGCGCTGACCGGTCCTCGGGTCGCTTTGCAATCGGCTTACAGAATAGATGCGGATTCAGATGCCCACCGGCGACATCGTCCAAAGTGATAAGCAAATGCTGCAAGGTCACGGTGGCATGGAGATTCGGAAAGCGATCCAGCAGACGCACTGCTCCTGCCGTGGTGATGTGCTCCATCACAATCTTCAATTTCGGAAAAGTTTGTGCCAGATGCGTGTACACGTCGAGAAACTCGGCCTCCCGATCCATGACGAAGCCGCCGGTTTCCCCATGGACGAGGAGCGGGATACCCATCTCCTCCATCAACCTCATGGTCGGTTCAGCCTCCTCTATCGCCTTCACCCCACCCTCGCTGTTGGTCGTCACGCCCGCCGGATAAAGTTTGATAGCCAGAATATGCTCCCGCGCCGCCTCCAGTTCCTTCCGGCTGTAGTTCCGGAAAAACAGAGTCATGAAGGGCACGAACACATCGCCAGCCGTAGCCACCTCAATTTCACGGCGGTAGGCCAGCAGCCGTTCCAGATTATCGACCGGCGGAACAAGATTTGGCATGATCACCGCCCCGGCAAAGGTCTTGGAGGTCAGTGGCGCCACCAGCTTCAACATCGCACCTTCGCGCAAATGCAGGTGCATATCGAGAGGAGATTGCAGTTTGATTTCAACGGCCATGAATGCTAAACATGATCCACTCTTCATTAAAATGAAAGCCCTTTTACACAGCAGTTTACTCCTTCTCTGTGGTTCCCTGGTGGCTCAGGACGCCGCTTTCCTTTCAACGCTCCAGCAGGTCATCGACGAACGGGTGGCCCGTGACCTGAATCAGGGAATCCTGATCGGGATCCATTCCCCCCAGGGAGAAAGGTTTCTCAGTGCCGGCACCTTCTCGCCGGGTGATCCCCGCCCCGTCACACCGGACACCGTCTTTGAGATTGGCAGCGTGACCACCCTTTTCACCGCAGCCACAGCGGCGGTCATGGTCCAACAACGTCAACTCGCATGGACCACCGCCCTGAACGCATTTCTGCCCACAGACTATCCGCTGCCGGATTTCGAGGGAGCCCCCATCCACCTGCACGATCTGGCCACCCACAGCTCGGGCCTCCCCCGTTACCCTTCACATTGGGAACCGGAAGATTGGCGCAACCCCTTTGCCGAATTCAACGAAGCCGCGCAAAAGCAGGCCCTCGCCACCACAACCCTCCAGTGGAAACCCGGAACCCGTTACGATTTTTCCGAATGGGGCTACGCGCTGCTGGCCCTGGCGGTTGCCACCCGGGCCGGAGAATCTTTTCCAACTGTCCTGCAGGAAAAAATCACCGGCCCCCTCGATTTAAATGATACGGGCTTCAACCTGAACGACTCCCAGCGTGAACGCCTGGCCCCCGGGCACCTCGGGCTCACCCCCATGCCACCTCCAGACCCGGGTGAAATGCAAGGCGGCACGGGGCTCTATTCCACCGGACAGAACCTTCTCAAATTTGTCGTCGCCCAACAAAGTCGCACTGCCTCACCCCTGCTCGCCGCCTTCAGAGACACCCAGCAAATTCATCTCGAAACCGGAGTCGAAGGTACCATGGCCACCCGCGGATGGCATGTGACCCTAAAGGAAGCACAAAGCCTTTTCTGGCAAGGCGGATTGAGTTCCGGATACACCTGCTTTGTCGGCTTCAATCCTTACAACCAGAGAACCGTTGTCATCCTGACCAATTCCGCCGAGCCGCTTGATGCGCTCGGATTCCACATCCTTGCGCCCGGAGACTTTCCCCTGCCCCGCCTACCCCGTCTGGTCACGATTCCGGAAGCTGAGCTTGATCGCTATACCGGCACCTATGCGCTCGGACCTGGCATCGATGTGACGATCACCCGGGAAGAGCAACACCTGTATGCAGAGATCGGAGATCAGGCGCGGGTACGGCTCTACCCGGTCAGCCCAGGCCGCTTCACTTATGGAAGCAGTGAACGGACCCTCTCTTTTGATCTCCGTCAGGGTCACCCTGCCGCAAGCCTGACTCTCCACGAGGGCTTTCGTAACTACCAGGCTCTGCGAAAGAAAGAGTAGAGGTGGCCTCTGGCTAAGCGGATTCGCTCTTCAGCTCACGCTGCATCAGGGCTCCGATGGCGGCATGGGGGGGCTTGCCTTCATAGAGGACCGCATGCAGTTGATTCAGGATGGGCATTTCCTGGTTTTTTTTCCGGAACATGCGGAAAAAGCTTTCTGTGCTGCGGTAGCCTTCCACCACGGTGCGGCGGTCCTTGAGCAGCGCCTCCACACTTTCCCCGCAGGCCAGAGCTTCACCGAAGCTTCGATTTCGGCTCCAAGCTCCACTGCAGGTTGCCACCAAATCTCCAAAACCAGCCAAGCCATAAGCGGTTTCCGTTCTACCCCCCAAAATCTGAAGGGCACGCACCATCTCGTGCAAGGCACGGGTGAGGTAGGCGGCCTTGGCGTTATCGCCCAAGCCAAGCCCATCACCAATCCCGGCCCCAATGGCATAAATATTTTTCAAACCGCCACCCAACTCCGCTCCGACCAGATCGTCCGAACGGTAGATCCGGAGGGACTCCCCACTGAAGGCCTGCTGCACTTCACAGGCCAGTTCCTCCGGTGCATTGCTGGCCAAGACCAAAGCCGTGGGCTTTCCGTCCGCCACCTCCCCGGCATAACTCGGCCCAGTCAGAGTACCGCAGGCCGGAGCGGGAAGAATCTCCCTGACCACCTCCGAAGGAAGGCGGAGCGAGTCCAACTCCATCCCCTTACAAAGTGTAATCACCATTCTCAGTTTTTCCGCCACCCCGATTTCTTTTTTCAGCGCCTCACAGCAATCGGCCAGCCCCACCGTCGGGCAGGCCAGTACCACTACATCAGCTTCCATGATCAGCGGACGGACTTCACACCCGATCTGTAGATCCAGGGGCAGTCGATACCCCGGAAGGTAGTCCGTGTTCTCGCGCCCGGAAGCCAATTTCAATGCCTGCTCCATCCTTCGGGGAGCAAGAGAGACCCGGTGTCCAAGACGGTGCAGATGCAGCGCCATTGCCGTTCCCCAAGCCCCTGCCCCAAGTACTGTGATATTCATGTCAATTCCGTGGTTTTATGTTTGTGTGACTCCTGATTAACCCTTTTTACAATCGCTATCGCTATCAGGTCTCCTCCAAATCGATACTCTCAGTTTCATCCCCCATAATTTTAATCCCGAACTCCGATATCCGATCTTTGATTCCCCTACCCCCCTACAGCCTAATTTATTTTGGAAAGCCCCCTTCCCTGACCTCTCTGGCGTACGCGGCAAAAGCCTTGGTAATGGTGGTACCGACTTCCGCATACTGTTTAACAAAAGGCGGAACTTTCCCCACTCCCATCCCCAGCAGGTCGGTGCAGACCAGGATCTGGCCATCGCAATGTGGACCGCTGCCGATACCAATCACGGGAATACCAACTGCCGCAGCAATATCCCGGGCGCAGAGAGGGTCCACCATTTCGGCAACGAGAGCAAAGGCTCCCGCTGCTTCCAAAGCCAGTGCATCGTCGATCAAGGGCTTCCATTCCGCTTCGAGGGCGCCGAACTTCCGATACCCCCCCAACTGATGCACCTGCTGCGGCAGGAGACCAATATGGCCGAGCACGGGGATCCCGGCACGCGTCAACCGGGCGACACTGGGTGCAATCGCTACCCCACCTTCCAATTTGACTGCCTCGGCTCCAGCCTCCTGCATGAAGCGGGCGGCCACTTTGAGCAGGGGGCCCGCATCCAAATGGGCGTCCGGGAAAGGAATATCGGCCACCACAAGCGCATTTGGACGCGCCCGGCAGACGGCTGCCGTGTGATGCAACATCACCTCAACTGTCACCGAAACCGTATTCGGCCAGCCCAGCAGGGTGTTTCCGACGGAATCCCCCACCAAAATCAGGTCCACCTCAGCCCGATCAGCCAAAGTTGCCATCAATGCGTCATAAGCGGTTACCGCGACGATTGTTTTTTTCCCCTTGAGTTTGCGAATGCTTGCTGTGGTTATTTTCATGACGATGGTGATGGGTAAAACTCTCAACCTTCCCCGACAAAGGTTCAACGTTGAACTTGGTGTATTGAAATTGAACTTGTCCTCTGAATCTCCCTTCGTGCCCATCGCGCTCTTCGTCGTGAAAAAAATCCGGGACAAGGCTGTTGGGGTTTAGACTGGTAGGGAGGTTGGTGTTTCGCTGTTTTTTTTTGGGGTTTCGGGATGTAAATCCTCTCACTTTACAATCCATCCAAAACCACAAGTTCCAGTCCGCCTATCTTGTCGAAGTGGCGGCGATTGCGACTCAGCAGAGGTCGTCCCGCCTCAATAGCTGCCGCAGCAACCACCCGTTTGACCACAGTGGAAAACGAATCCCCCTTGGCCCGCTTCCACGCTTTCAACCGATGATAAACTTCATCATCCAGCGTAATCGTTTTCATGTTTACATTCATGCACACCCGAAGCAATTGTCAATCCCGCCCTCAAGAGGATTACGATTATGACTAGTGTCCCGAAATCCAAATCGAAATCGAAATCGGCGGGTTAGGGGGAAGCAGAGGTATCGAAATTAAAATCGGTGCAGAGGAAATAATGGTCACTGGGATAAAGGGGGGCTTCATTGTCGTTTACGACTTCGGCGGCGACGGGGTTCAGCGGTCCGCGGTAAAAGATCCAGTCAATTTTTCCATGCGGTCCTTTGTAATCGCTTCCCGCGAATTCGTGAAAGGTACCGGGATAAGCGCTGTCGCCGTGAATGGCGCTATAGGAATCCTTCCATCCGGCTTGCAGGAAATTCCGGATCGGCCTGCTGTCTGCCTCGGCATTCATATCTCCGGTCAAAATCTGCGGAAAATCCGGCCCCCATATCTGCGATTCTTCATTGATCAACTGTGACTGATGATGACGCGCTTCCTCTCCCAAATGATCCAGATGCGTGTTGATCAGACGAAAAACACGGCGGGCCTGAAGGTCTTCCAGCTTCAGCCAATTCGCCAGACGCGGGTGCGCGCTGTCCCATGATTTGGTACCACTGACATGAGGCGTTTCCGAAAGGAAGTACCCTCCGGGTGAAAGCACCCTGAAGCGGGACTGTCGCCAGAAAATACCGTTCATCGGATGATCCAGTTCCGGCCGGTCGCAAAAGCCAAACCACCGGTACTCCGGCAGAGCTTTGGCCATGAATTCAACCTGAGGAGCCCAAAGCTCTTGAAAACCGATGATATCCGGATTGCGTGAGCGAATGACCCGCACTACGAGGTCCTTGCGAAAGTCCCAAGCATTATTCCCGTCCGGGGCCGTGTAGAAACGGATATTGCAACTCATTACCCGTAGCAGGTTTGTTTGGTCCATATGTGTTTGGGGGGTGGATAGGTTTTTTGGCGGTAGGGGTTTAGGAGTTTTGGGGTTTTGGTTGTATCGAAATCGCTATCGGTATCGGTATCGAAATCGAAAGACGAAAAAGTGAATGTTTAGCATTAAGTGAGAGCAGCTATTTGGCGGTTTCGATTTGGATGGAAAAATGAATCTTGTGCGTTGGGGGGCAGAAAAACGGTTCATGGGTCAAAAAACAATTTCAAGGGAGTTTTCCCATCCTGAAGGTAATCAGGAAACAGGTCAGCCAGAATATTCCAGGAGGCAAAATGATCCGCGTATAGCCCCTCTCCGGTTTCGGCATTAAAATTTTCTCTCATGAAACCGAATGATTCGATGTTCATCGCAATCAACTTGTAAGTATCCGCAGCCAGGGCTTCCGCCTCGTCCCTGAAGCCGTAACGCACCAGAGCATGGAAAACAAACCAGCTGATGGGAATCCATACAGGTCCCTGCCAATTCGAATTGGTCAAACGGCGGTGATCTCCGAATCGCGGAGGATTGCCCCAGCGGGCCATGTTATAAAACTCACTGGCAGCGGAAAGACTCCTTATTCCATAGGGCGAACGGAAATGCGAAGGATTCCGAACATAGTCCAGCAGCATACGCCGGGCCTGTTCCGGAGAGGCAATCCCAGCGTAAAGTGGGATCAGTGAGGAGCAGCTAAGGAAGGCGTAACGTCCTACTTCATCATCCAACCGCTCCTGCTCCTTGCATTCCAAGGCGGTTCGCCAGGACACCCTGCATGCTCCCGAACTTAGATCATAACCGGCATAGGCCCCGGTTTCCTCATCCCACAGATAATCGTTGATCGCCTGTTTGAGCCGTGAGGCCTCCTTTTTGCTGGCCACTGCTGATTCGGTTTCACCCAATTCATCCGCAATGTACGCCATGGCCAGCAGCTCCAGATAGAGCCAAGCATTCAGATCCGGCAATATAACACTGTGAGGAGGCAGGATGGTTGCCATAATGTCATTATCAAAGCCGGACATATAAGCTTCCCACCACCGGTAAAGGCCAAAGGGTGCCTTATAATGCTCCATCCAATAATCCAGATACGCCTTGAGATTCGCGTGGATTGAGCGGACCCACTTCAAGTCACCTGACTTATGCAGATAGATGGCGACATTCTGGGCCAGAAAGGGCTGCGCATGGAACCTCCCGGAAAGGATGTTACCACCTTCCGTTTTACTGATTACACTGGGGATGAATCCCTTCCCGGTCTGGTGGTGCAACATGTTACTGACAAAATGCCTCATCGGATCAAGGTCACCGATGGCGGCAAAGCGAAGCGTCATGTGGTGCGTATCCCAGCAATAGATATTGCCGGAATAATGTTGGCCGTAAGTCGGGTTCAGGTAGGGATAAGGAATCAATCCCTCCCCCTCACATTGAATGAGAGGGAGAATCGATTCTATATGCTTGTGAGTGGTCTCGTATTCGCGGCTTGGCATGATCCTTACTTCTCCAGTATCCGGGTCCGGGTCTCCTGAGCTTCATCGGCCACCAGTACCGGTTGAGCATACCATTGGGCATCCGAATTGGTTGAGGCTTTCGGATCCACTGCAACCGATACCAGAACGTCCTTTCCAGCATACGCCCCCAGCGGAATGGTCCACTCGTAAACATTGGTATCGTAAAGATACCTTGGGACCGTGCCATCAATCCCCAAAGTGCCCCGCCTGAAATCAGGATTCGGTTTTGCACAATCGTGGCTCATGGCGAGCTTACCATTCAAATAGACTTTGAATATCGTGCCATCACCATATTTCGAGGTGGTATTACCAAAGCGAACTTGCAGTGATGTTTTCTCATCACCGGGAACCCGGATCAGATGGTCAACCATGTGCTCGCCTCCAACCAGACTTTGCAGGCGAGTCATCGGGATACTGAGCAGGTCAGCCCTCCGTCCTTGAATCTGATCGCCGATGAAGCCCACATCCAAGGCTTTCATGCCCGAATGATCGACCAGCACGGTGGGCGTTGCATCGCTCCCGATGGTCTCGCCAACCGGAATCGCCGCCCCTCCGTTCGAGGCCAGAATGGAAACAGGGAAATCCAAATCAAGTTTCAGACTGCCGGTTTCCGGTACCGCCACCGGCTTCCCGTTAACAAGCAGCGATGCATACTCTCCCTGCAGGCGCAATTGCACTTCACCACGTGCTACCGCCTCGCCCCCGTTCAGCGTCAGCAGGGCAAACCCTTCACCTTCACGGTAGGAATCGACGAAGGCACCCTCGGGCAAACCCGTGACAACCAGATCGGTGTCCTCGGAACTGCCAGGAAAGTATGCATAAGAAACCCCGTCTGGATTCAGTCCGAAAACCTTGCCATCACCGTAAGCCGGCCAGCCGGGAATCCTCATCCCGGTGCGGACTTCCGCCACTCCGCGGGATCTGCCATACTGTTCCTCACCGTCAGGGCCAACCATCCGTTGGAACTTGCCACCATCATAGTAACTGTAAATACCGCCGTCCGCACTACGGTATTGTGAGACAAGGTCCTTATCATACCGTTTTCCTTCAAAATAAGGCGTTAGGCGTTTTTCTGAAAACACCTGGCTTCGCCATTTCAAATGGCCGGTCATCCCATAGTCCACATCAAGCCGACCGGCCCAGAGTTGCCCCATTCCGCCCAGTGCATCCGCATTGGCCGCCACCAGATGCATGAGAAAATCTGACTCAGCCCGGATGACAGGCACCCAGGCCCGGTTGCCAAACAGGTAGGAGCCTATGGGGTGCTGTTTGTTCAGGCGATAGATCTTGAACTGCTCATTCCCCCAAACCTGAGGATAGATCAAAGGCCAGCTGGCACCAAACGCAACCGGAGCCGGGCCGTATTCGGTGGCCATGGGAACATGAGGCTGGCCTTCCAGAAGCTCCGTCATCATCGCAACCGCACCCTGCCCTGCAAACTTCCCGTCAATTACTCCATTGCCATAATCCCCCCAGGTCCCGGCGGTGTCTTCATAGTTGGCATCAGTCCCGGTGGTTGAATTCCACCATTTCATCTGATTGACATGGTACTCCCTCCACCCTCTTGACAGGGGGTCTCCATAGAGTATCCGTCCCTCTTCGACACCTTCAAACTGCGCTCCACCCGTGAGCCCGAACCCGCCTTGAGCATCACCAATCTTGGCGTCTTCTATCTGCGGCCCCGTTGGCCGGCTGGAGTACCTCCCGGCCCTGGTCTTTCTTGTTAAAAAGAAATCAGCGATATTATCCCTGATGAAGACCGGGCTGTTATAGTTAACACAATAGGTGTTCACATAGGCTTGGGTTCGGAATCCCAGACTTTTCAAGTCAGCCACCGTTTCAATGTACCCTTCCCTTGGGGTCCAGTCCGGAAGATCCCGGTCAAAGCGTGCCGCACGGGCATCCCAGAAATGAAACATCACCGTGCCGGGATCAAACGTTTCGGCAACAGCCTGATAGACACTCTGCTCCTGGGGAAAGCGGTCAACCACGACCATGATATCCTTGGCCCACTCGACCGAGTCACGTATCGCAATTTCTCTCGCAAAGTGATCCCAGTACCAGTCCTTGAAGGGCCTCATGGCTGTCATCCAACCCCCTCCGCTGAAGACATCCAGTTTCCAAACAACCGAGTCGATCTCTCTGTGCGGTTCAAAGGGGGTCAGGTTCTTATGTTGATAAGAAAAAGAAAAGCTCCGGCCGTTCCAGTTGAAAAAGACTTGATAGGGATTGTGGACATTTTCCGTCCAGAGGCCGACACTGCCTCCCGGGGTTTCCAAGGCCATCACCGGTGCTTCATAGAATGGTGCGCCACCGTAAGGACGAAGCGCCGGCTCAATGTTGCGATCAAACCGCATGCCTCCGAAGTGCGGTAAATAAAAGACCGCATCGGGAAGGATATTAGCCACAGGAACCAATACACCAAAAAGACCTCCCCCAGGGAAGTAAGCCGAAGCCTTGAAACTCATGGCCCCATCATTCCGATCTTCCCATACTTCCACTGTCAGTGTTGCATCGTCCACGAATCCGCTCCCGTTACCCAATCCGGTCCATGTCCCGGTTACGCGCCCACCGTTGATGGTCAGATTGAAAGCGGAGCGTTCATCGGGATACCAGTAGTTTGGCATGGGGGTACCGAGTTCAATGTGTTGATCCAGCTCGACCGCTCCCCACGGGGTGTGGAAGCGGTCCATTGTTTCAATGTCGCCTGACAGCGTTCCCACCCCCTTCGGGAAATCAAGGTCTCCGAGTGAGGCATCCGCGATAACTTCCCCGGTCCGGGTATCCGTCAACCCGGTAATCACACCGCGGATGATCGTTGCTTCAAGGTTTGCGGTTTTGAAAACAAAACCACTCGCCACTTCCTTCACCGCACCCGGCCTTTCAACCGGCGTGCCACTATCCGCAGCCTGCAACGTTGTCGTCATAATCAACAGTAATGTTATTTTTATTATACTCTTCATGGGAATCTTACTTGGAATTAAACAATAATCAGTACCCCCCCGGAGAACGGGAGCGCCCTTCGTTCATAATAAAGTTGGCCGGCAGGACACGAAAATCCTCCTCCTCAAATTCGCCCTCTTTCCTCAGAGCCACAACTCAAGTCCAGCCAAGAGTCGGTTTTCGACATGCCATGGGACGACACACCGACCGCCTTGGCAAAACGATAGGGGGTCAGGCGGTGCCCAATATACTCCCCCCCCAGCAACTGCTTATGAGCCAACACCATCTCACCCGCCATCAACCTGGCACTGAGAAGAAGATAATGAATGCCGTCAACGGGATGAAACTCCGGGGTATCCGACATCTTGCTAATAACCGTGATGTCTTTACCCGGACATAGCCCAAGGTCATGCATGGCCTGCCTGACGCCGGGCAGCAATTCCCCGTCCAAAACAAGGAGGGCATCCGGCTTTTGGCCGTGGCTGGTCCAAATCTCCCGAAACTCTTCCCACCCGGCTCCATTATGAACCGGATGAAGGTCCGACTTGAACCAGAGGTTGCTTCCGGATATACCATAGGTCTTGAGGATCCGGTGGTAATAGCTTCTGGAATCCTCGTTCTCCTTATGGAATCCTTCCCAGCCCACCGCTGCAATATTCTTGCAGCCTGCTGAAATAAGGCGGGAAAAACCGACGTCCATCGCACCAACCGAATTCTGGAATACGGCATGCTGATACTCATGGCTGCAACCCAGAACAGGAATCCCGGCCTCCGTCGTTTCTTCATACCATTCCAGAGTAGGATCTGTTCCGATAGCAATAACCGACCCTATAAGGCCCGCCTCCCGGTCTCTCTCAAATGAAGTGCAGGTCAAGGCTGTCGGGCAGACTCCGGGTTCAAGTGAGCCTTTGTAAATACGATAATCCAGTTTGGTCGAATTCAGTTCCTCCGCAACATACTGAACCATGTAGCGGTAGAATGGGCTCACGCTGGGTAGTTCATAGTCCAGATCAATCAGAACCGCCACCCGGCCAGTCGGCTTAACTTTTTTTACCCGCGTACGGCTCCCCCGCCTGCTGTGAATGAAACCTTTGCTGCGTAATTCGGCCAAGGCCCCTTTGATGGTGATAAGGCTGACCCCAAATTGTTCGGCGAATTCCGACTCCGTTGGCAGACGGTCACCTACTTGATAACGTACCCCCAATTGATCCTGAATCGCCAAAGCAATTTGCCGGTAAAGCGGGATCGCACAGAGCCCGGTTTTTGTCAGTTTTTTCATAGCAATTATTGGTTGAAAATTTCCCCCTTGTTGCCGGAAGGCGGGGTGAATCATTCAGGATACTGATCGCTGCCACTGGAGAACTCAACTAAAAATAAGGTATACTATATATCTTTTTGAGCATAAATTGTTCACCATAGGCCGAAACCCACACCCCTCTTATGGGTGTCCCGGATCTCTTGATTGATGGCTAAGGGAATGTGAATAAACCAACCACTGATGGACACTGATGGGATAAGCCGGGGTTGCATGGCAAAGACGCAATGGGGGGCACTTCAGGGACTCCGGAATTAA
>CAZCJJ010000030.1:0-27740 GCA_964499045.1 uncultured Opitutales bacterium
CAGGAAATCATCGCAGATATCAATGCGGAGAAGCCGGATGCCGTACTGGTACTGGGTGACCTCACCGGAGGTGACTGGACGGGGACGGGTGAGGGTACCCGGCAGGCGGTGGAAATCTTTAATGCATGTGAAGCCCCATGGTTTTCCATTATCGGCAATCACGATCTGCAAGCGACTGAGTTCGATACGGATGAAGAGGCGGTTGCGATGATGCTGAAAGCACTGGGCCGCGAATCCCCCGGTTTCCATTGCTCATTTGGACCGCTCAATGTTATCGGCCTCAGCAATACGCGATGGAGGCAGAATCCGATCAACAAGAACGAGATTGTGATTGATGAGCATCAACTCGCCTGGTTCCGGGATACCTTGCAGGAACTGCGGGACCAACCTGTTTTGATTCTCTGTCACGCACCTCCCATTGGCAGCGGGTTAATGGTTATGCCGGAACTGCATGCCCGTGTTGGGAATGCCTATGTGAACCAGAATCACAACCCCGGGCTGATGCAACAGATCATTTGGGAAAATCCGAATATCCTGTTCTGGTTTTCCGGTCACAACCATCTGGGTCAACATTACCGCGACGCGCTGAGCAGCCGTCTTGGCGTACTCTACGCCCACACCGCCACCGCTTCCAAGCTCAGTAGCCGTGATGGTTTCCGCCAAAGCCGCGTCCTTGAACTGGATGATAACGGAATTCGCCTGCGCACGTATGACCACGGCATGCGCAAGTACGATCCTTCACTCGAGTATCGCGATCCGACCTCGTTGAACGCGCTTATTGGGGTGCGGAAGCGTATGCTTGGGAAACGCTTTGTCCCTTTTGGTCCCGAAACCATGCAGCAGGGAAGGGGAGTCAGCCAAAGGCCAGAGGGGGCAACGCGCTTTGTTTTCCTCAGCGATGCCCATGTGGTGGAAACCATCGGCCCGGTGCAGCAGCGCCTGATCGAATGGTGCCGGCGTCAGATAAAGGCACTCGACCCCGATCGCCTGATTCTCGGAGGCGACCTGACCCATCAGGACTCGCCTCAACAGGCCAGTGCCTTCCTCGACCACCTGGCCGCGCATGGACTGCCCAAGGACTACCTGCCTGGCAACAACGAGGGACGTGACTTTGCGCTGGAATCAAAATACGCAGCAGAGGTCCGGGTGGTCCGGCTCTGTTGCTCTCTGAAAACAGAGGGACATGAAGCCGTTTATTTACTCGAAACACCGGATACCGAACGGGCGGCCAAAGCCGTGGAGGCGTTCTTGCGGTCGGCACCGGAATCAACACCTTGTCTGGTGTTCGCGCACTTTACACCGGACTTGGCGGGAGAGGAGTTGGAAAGCCAATTGGCCTCGCGCAGTGCGCCCGTTTTCTGGATCAGCGGACATCGTCATAGCGGACGCAGTTACGAGAACGGAAGTCTGTGGGTAACGATCTGTGGAGGACTCGATCCGGTGAAAGTACGCGGGCATCTTCCGGAGTTTCTTGTTGTGGACTGGGATGGCAGGCAAGCCAGTGTCCAGTCATTTCAGGTTCCGGAAAGCGTGCTGGCTTCTCCCCGGCCACGCCGCTTCCCGCTCGGGCTGGCCTACGAAGGTGAGGCGCTGGACCATTTGGAAACCGCCATGAAGCACGGAGTCAGTGCCATCCAGTTTCACTACAAACACACCAAGGGCATCCCGACCGGAGAAGAGCTGGATGCGATCACACGTTTCCGGAAAAGCGTACCGGGAAGTTTCCTTTCCCTGCACCTTCCCAACCTTGCCAATCCGCTTGATAGAATGGATGTGGCTCAATTGGACCCGTGGATGGAGTGGGGCGAGGCGGCCGGGGTGGACGACTATACGCTCCACCTGCCGAAGGTTCCGACGTCATACCTTTTCGATTCGAACCGGGAGTTTCAACAATCTCCCTGGGTAACGCACTGCCTTGAAATCTACGTTGCTATTGCCAAACGGATTCTGGCCAGCGGAGCCCGCCTAAGCCTGGAAAATCATTACAACAAAACACGCCCCCCGGAGGAGGATGAGCTATTGTCCAGTCGCCCGTGGCACCTCACCCGCTTGATTGACCGGATCCGTAACGGGTTAGAGCAAGAAGGGGTTCCGCAAGAGGAAGCACGAAAGGTCGGTATGATCTTCGATTCCGGCCATGCCTTTACCGACGCCAAGGTTTCAAAGATCCATGGTTTGGCGGATTGGCTGTACCGGACTGGACCTTACCTCCAGTTGGCCCACATTCACCAGGTCTCACTCAACCCGGATACCAACCGGAAGCAGAACCATCGGGGGATTGTTGAACGCTATGGTCCGATGATCAACTACCATGGCTTTCTGCTTAACCTGAATGAAAGTGTCGCGGAGCCCTTCCCGCTTCTGCTTGAAGTCAGGGACCGGGAACAGGCGATTGTCAGCCTTGAAACCTTGCGGAAAATCTATTCGAGTTAGCATCATACGTTTGTTGTGGATTGCATTTCTCGAAATCGATTTCGATTTCCGCTTCGCTGATTTCGATTTCGACAATTTCATATACAACAGAATCCCAGGTAGAAAACTGGGGACGCCGGATCTCCCTGAATGAAATCACTCCGCGTAATAGAGGCCAAGATTTCAGGGTCATGAAGGAAGGACGTCCGTTGCCTTCGGAAACCAGTTCTCCTTAATCCCAAGCGGTCGGCATAAGTATGGTTGAAGGGATTTGTCCATGGTTGCCAAGGGGCAGCGTTGACTGCCACCACCATGTTCATGCCGTCTTTCCTGCGCGCTGTCAGATAATCGGCGGTGCTTTTGCGGCGTGTGCGGATGATCCGCCCAGGCGCCCGCCCGGTCAATATCATGTATCGGGGGCTGCGGTTGTTCTCTTGAACCTCGGAGCACATTTTCTGGGCTTCTTAACCGGCACCATGGTGGTTCTTTGGGCCCGAAAGTAAACCGTGACAGGGCTTCGGCCGCTACGCTTTGTCGATTAAGATCACGACAACGACCGTCAAAGAACGGGAACCTCAACTAGAAGAGGGGTGGGGGCAAATCGAACGCTTTATCGTGATGCGCAGCTCCATAGTGGGCTTGGGATTCCATCACGGTCTCAACGATCTTGCGGGCAGTAGCGGGGCCGATACCGTTGATAGCTGCGAGCTCCTCGGCATCTGCCGCAAGGCAGGCACGGACGCTCCCGAAATGCTCCAGGAGGTGTTTTGCCCGATCAGGGCCGATACCAGGAAGGGATTGGAGAACGCGGCGTTGGCGTGTGGATCGGCGCTTTGCCTTGATTTGCCGGATGGGAACACAGCCCTCGCCTTGCCAGAGTCACTTGTGAATCTTGTGAGATAAGCGGGCTAGCAGTCGGGGTATTGCTTGGGGGGTGTTCCTAGAATGGAAATAACCTTCTTGAAGGGGCGCTTGACGGTGGATTCCTGTACGGCGTTGCAGGTGATCAGGAAGAACCAGTCATCACCATAATCGAAATGGAAAACCATTCTCTTCCCTGATTTGAAGACATCGGCAATCCGGGTTTCCTTGACCCCGATTCTCCATCACCATCGCCCATATCGGCAAAGAGGGAGTAGCATTCGCTACTTTGGTAAGGGGTTTTCAGATTGTTGCAAAACTGGAAAGCATGATCAAAATCAAACCCTACCGTTTTGATCAGGAACTCAGCCAATTCATATAAGGAACCGTTTCCGCCGAGGACCAACTTCGCCTCATAGTTATCGTATTGAAGGGTGAAATGGTATTCTTGCATGGTGCGTTGGAGTAGTGGTGTATAGGGGTTTTTCTCTCACAAGCGCTCGAGGATCACAGAGGCGTTGCTTTGTGAAAGGATGTCTCTGTGGACTCCGTGTGCTCCGTGAGAGGCATCATAATCTTAATCCTAATCGTAATCTCCTGATTTGGCGCGAAGCAGAACATCACAAAATGCAAATATGCAGCCTATATTAGAGACTCCTGAGTATATTATCAACAGTAAGAGATAGAAGATGGCGATTAAGGTGAACATGGTGAAGGTGTGTTCGCATTGATGGAAAAATACAGAAACCTGCCGATGTCCCTCGTTGCCATGGTGGAACATGGTATCGGTGACCGGGGTTTTTCTGTTCGGCTTTTCATTTGGGCAAAATGAAAGGCTGGTCCGCATATTTAACAAGAATCGTACTTGCCATTTTAATGATCATATGTTTACTGGTCTTAAAAATTATGGGTACTGAGCTGGCAGCATGGAGTGAACGGGAGCGTTTGTGTTTTATAGAGAGGGTATTGTTCTGGAGGGGGTATATCAACAGGAAGGACCTGATGACCTACTTCGGGATATCGGCTCCACAGGCGACCAATGACTTGGTGAATTATTCGACCCGCAATCCTGCGGGCTGTGTTTATAATGTCCGCAGCAAGCGCTATGAATCGGGGTCGGAGATGGAGCCGGTGTTGATCGAGCCTGAGTTTGGCCGGGATATGGGGCTGTTGGGGGCGAACTTGTGGCCGGAGGGGGTGCTGGATTTTGTGATGGAGCCACCGATGCCGCCAAGGATGGCTTCAACCGCCCTGATGCGAACACTGGTATTGGCGGCGCATAGGGGGGAGGCTGTGGATATCCGTTATTGGTCGGTGCATTCGGGGAGTGCGGTATGGCGCGCTGTTTCGCCGCGTGCGTTTGCCTGGGACGGGTTGCGTTGGCATATTCGGGCCTATTGTCATGAGAACGATGATTTCCGTGACTTTGTTATCGGGCGCATTAAGGGATGCCGCAACCAACGCCCTTGCACCGCAGAGGGGCAGACAGACAAAAACTGGTTTACTTCGGTCACGATGATTCTGCGTCCCAATCCGGCCTTGTCCGAAAATCAGCGCAAGGCGATTGAGATGGACTACGGGATGCGCAGCGGCCAGCTCAAGCTGGTGGTACGTACGGCATTACTGGTGTATACCGCGAGACGTCTGGGTTTTATCCAAAACCCGGATGAGGCGAAGTTGCCCGTGTTAAATGAACTCAAGCAACTGGAGTGGGTGGAATAGATTCCGGTTACTACGTAGCCGCCTTCGTCAGAAGGTGGTAGCCAACCAAGCCACGCTCTTACGAGCGCAGCTACGTAGCCGCCTTTCCCGTCCTGAGTTTATCTAAGGGGTGAGGTAATGGATTTTCGATATTCTGAAAAAATGGTTCTGAGGGTTGTCAGCGGGGAGGAAAAGGATTATTCGTAGGCTTTTATTCAAGTTTCCTGATTTTCAGCACAGCTTACCTGTTTTAAAATGAGTACAATCGCACCTTCACCTCTCAAGGACATTCCCACACCCAAAACGCCGGCCCTGAACCAGGGGGACCCTGAAGCCAAGCGCGAGGAGATTCTCCGCTACTTCCATCAGACTTACGATACTTACGAGAAATTGTTCGAGCCCATGCTGGTTCCGGATGCTTATTATCAAAGGGCCGACCCACTGCGGCACCCCCTGGTTTTTTATTACGGGCATACCGCTGTCTTCCTCATCAACAAACTGGTGCTCGGCAAGTTTCTGAAGGAGAGAATCAACCCCCGCTTTGAGTCATTGTTTGCCATTGGAGTGGACGAAATGAGCTGGGACGACCTGAACGAGGCCCACTATGAGTGGCCGGCGGTGGAGGAGGTTAAGGCTTACCGGCAACAAGTCCGTGAGACTGTGGACGGGCTGATCCGTACCCTGCCACTGCAAATGCCGATTAGCTGGGGCAGTCCTTTTTGGGTGATTCTGATGGGGATTGAACACGAGCGCATTCACCTTGAAACCTCATCGGTTCTGATCCGGCAGCTTCCGCTTTCCATGGTGAAACCGCATCCCTCCTGGCCGGTATTTACCGGGGATGATGAAGCACCGGAAAACACACTGCTTGAAGTTCCGGGCGGCACCGTCCGTCTGGGCAAATCCCAGGATGCGCCTTACTATGGCTGGGATAACGAATACGGACGCCACGAGGTGGAGATCGCCCCCTTCAAGGCCTCGCAATACCTGGTCAGCAACCACGAATATTTGAAGTTCATTGAAGCGGGCGGGTATCAAACAAAGGCTTTTTGGACGGATGAGGGCTGGAGCTGGGTTCAGTATGAAAAAGCGGAGCATCCCCGTTTCTGGCGACGACAGGCTGACGGCAGTTACCGGCTCCGTTGCATGCTGGAGGAGATTTCGATGCCCTGGTCCTGGCCGGTGGAAACGAATTATCTGGAAGCGAAAGCATTTTGCAACTGGCTCGGACAGAGCACCGGTAAGCCTATTCGGCTCCCGACCGAGGAGGAATGGTACCGCTTGCATGATCATTCTGGTATCCCGGATGTCGGGGGGTGGGATGCGGTTCCAGGCAATATCAACCTTGAGGTGGCAGCCTCATCGGTACCGGTTAACCGTTTCTCCACTGCATCCGGCTTTTATGACGTGATGGGCAATGTCTGGCAGCATACGGAAACACCGATTGCCGGGTTTGCCGGTTTCAAAGTCCACCCTTTGTACGATGATTTTTCGACCCCCACCTTCGACACCAAGCACAATCTGATTAAAGGCGGGTCCTGGATTTCCACCGGCAATGAAGCCACCCGCGATTCCCGTTATGCTTTCAGACGCCATTTCTATCAGCATGCCGGATTCCGTTATATTGAATCGGATGTTCCGGTGGTCATTAAAGATGATCGTTACGAAACGGATCCCGATGTCGTGCCTTTCTGTGAAGCCCATTATGGCGAGGATTTTCCGGGTTGTGATAATTACCCGGAAAAACTGGCCCAGCTTTGTTTGGACCGGATGCGTCAGCGCAAGCGCGGGAAGGCCTTGGAACTGGGTTGCAAGGTTGGCCGCACCAGTTTCGAGCTGGCCGCTGAATTTGCCGAAGTGACCGGTATCGACCCGACAGCCCGTACCATCCGGATCGGTGTGGAAATGGTGGACAAGGGCTATACCCAGTGGACCATTCCGAAGGAAGGTGAAATCGTTGATTTCCGCCAGTGCAGCCTCCGGGATCTCGGCTTGGATGCTTCCCGGGCGAAAGTGAGTTTCATGCAGGCGGATCTGTCGAACATGAAAGACTTGTACCGGGGCTACGACCTGATCGTGGTGAATGATCTGCTGGACCGCTCTTATGATCCGGAGAAATTCCTTGCCACCGTTCATGAACGCCTCAACCCCGGTGGCCTGCTGGTGATCGCCAGTGTGGATGACTGGCATGCGGAGAAGACACCGCGCGAACGTTGGCTGGGAGGTTTCAAGGATAGTAATGGTGAGAATCAGACCACGTTGGATGGGCTGCAAAAAGTTTTGGGGGGCTATTTTGAACAAGAAGGTGATCCGGTGGAGGTGCCCTCGGTACTCCGGGTTCATGCCCGGCGCTACGACCACCGCCTTGTTCACGTTTCCTTCTGGAGTTTGCAGGAGTAGTACGGTTTCATCTCACGAATGCGGCTGCGTTATATAACCTTGCTTCCATGGGAAAAGGGCTTAGCAGTCGCAATAAACGCACTGCTTGTCTTGTGTCCGTTTATCACCGAACGACTTCCCGGCTTATGAAAACAGATAACCAGCGGAAACGCATACTGATTGTGGATGACGAGGAGGATGTGACCGAGTTGTTGGAGCATCATCTCAAGTCCCGTAACTACGAGGTACTGGCGTTGAATGACTCCAATCAGGTCCTTTCCCGCGCGAGGAAGTTTGAGCCGCATCTTTTTGTGCTGGATGTCATGATGCCAGACCTGAGCGGCATTCAGCTCTGCCGCCTTCTCCGTGCGGAAGATAGTTTTCAGAACACCCCCATTGTACTGCTGACCGCCAAAGTAGAAGAGGCAGATCGTATTCTCGGCCTGGAAACGGGGGCGGACGATTATGTCTGCAAGCCCTTCAGTCCCCGCGAACTCATGTTGCGGATCGAGAAGCTGCTGCGTTTGACAGGTGATCGTGGTCAGGTGGCAAAGCGTATTCTCACTGCGGGTAAACTATCGATTGACCTGGATCGCTATCAGGTGAAAGCGGCTGGCCGGACCATCGATCTGACCGCGACGGAGTTCCGCCTCCTCAGCCTGTTGGTCGAGCGTAAGGGGAGGGTGCAATCCCGGGATAACCTGCTCAATAATGTTTGGAACTATGAAGCGGATATGGAGACCCGTACGGTGGATACCCACATCCGGCGTCTCCGTGAGAAACTGGGACCGGAGGCGGATCTGATCGAAACGGTCAGGGGGGTAGGCTACCGCGTGCCGGAAGACTGAACCATGAGCTTCTGGCTTTGGTGGATCCTCCTTGTTGCCCTGTTGTGGGCAGTCTTTCGGATTGTCCGGCAGGACCGGATGATTCGCGATCTGGCGGATTCATTTGAACGCTTCACTCCGTTCCTGCTCCCGACGCAGGGGGGGTATTATGGAAAGCCCTCATGGCGAAGACTGACGCAATCCATCAATCACCTGATCGAAGAGAATCGTCGCCTTCGCGGTGAGCATGCCGGTCAGGTGGGGCAATTGCGGGCCACCTTGGAAAGTATGCAGGAGGCGGTTCTGGTTGTGGACGAGAATAACCGCATTGTTCTCGCCAACCGGGCCTGCAAGAAAATGTTTCCGGCTTTTGAGCAGTCCAACCGGACGCTCCTGCAGTTGCTCCCCAACCCGGTATTTCTGGAGTTCGTTGAACAGATTCGGGCGGGTGGCTACAACCATCACCGTGAAATCGAGTTCGGCAGTGAGGACAGCCGCATCTGGGTGGAAGCCACCGGATCCAATATCTCCGGTCTTCGGGCCGATGGCCCCGAGGAGACATTGATCGTTCTCCATAATATCACCCGCTTGAAACAGCTTGAATCGGTCCGCAAGGACTTTGTCGCCAATGTCTCTCACGAACTGCGCACCCCGTTGAGTATGATCAAGGGCTACGTGGAGACGCTTTTGGAGGAAGAGGCAACCTTGCCAAGGGAAAAACAACTCAAGTTTCTCACCACGGTGCGCCGTCATACAGACCGTCTGACGAATCTGTTGGAAGACCTGCTGACGCTGTCACGGCTCGAAAGCCGCAGCCGTCCATTGCAGCGGGAAGTGATTTACCTCGAAACCCTGATTCACTCGCTGCCCGAAAGTTATCGCGACAGACTGGACCGGGAGCAGCATACCTTGCAGTTGCAATTCGATGAAATGAAAATGCCGGTTTATGCCGATGCTTCCAAGATGTTGCAGGTTTTTGAGAATCTGCTCGATAATGCGATCAAGTACAGCCCGGCGAAAACCCTGATTGAAATAGGGGTACGCTACGACGACGAGCAGGCCTATGCCTGGGTGCGAGACAACGGAATTGGCATTGCCGAGGAAGATCTGGCCCGGATCTTTGAACGTTTTTACCGGGTGGATAAGGGACGATCCAGGGAGAAAGGAGGCACCGGGCTGGGCCTCAGTATTGTCAAGCACATCGTGCAACTGCACGGAGGTACGCTCCATGCGGAAAGCCGGCTAGGGAAAGGAACCAGCATCGGTTTCAGACTCCCTCTTTACCGTGAGTGAAGTACGTAGCTGCGCGCGCCTTGCGGAACCCGGTCCGCGCCTTGCCAGAGTCACTTGTGAATCTTGTGAGATAAGCGGGTTAGGCGCAAAAAAACAATCCGCAGGGAAAATCTATTTTCCATTTGTCACACAACTGTAATCTTAAGCCCATTAAACAGTAACCTGCGGGGGGTATAAACGGGTGATTCCTCAATAGGGGAACTTGAAGTCAAACTCACCAAAACAAAAAACAACGCTTCTATGAACATCAAGAAAATCAAAATGCTCAGCACGCTCACGTTGGCTTCCGCCATGGCGGCGGTCACCAATCCGCTGGCGGCTCAGTTGTCGGTCGACCCGAATCTTCCGGAATATACCCGGGTATCCGGTGTTTCCGGCAATCTTAATTCTGTTGGCTCCGATACGCTCAATAATCTGATGCTTCTCTGGGCCGAAGGGTTCCGGCAGATTTATCCCAATGTGAACATCCAGGTACAGGGTGCCGGTTCTTCCACTGCCCCGGCTGCTCTGATTGATGGTACCGCGCAGCTCGGACCGATGAGCCGTGCCATGACGGGTTCCGAGATGGACCGTTTTGAACAGCGCTATGGTTACCGCCCGACCGAGATCAAGGTAGCAATCGACGCGCTGGCGGTCTTTGTCAATCGCGAGAATCCGATCGAAGGGCTTTCGTTGCCACAGGTCGATGCGATTTACTCAAGCACCTACCGCCTGGGTCACAGCCCGATCCGGACCTGGGGCCAACTAGGGTTGACGGGAGACTGGGCCAACCGCCCGATTTCACTCTACGGACGTAACAGTGTCAGTGGCACCTATGGCTTCTTCAAGAATGTTGCCTTGGGAGGCGGCGACTACGATGGTGCCCGTTATCAGGAACAGCCGGGTTCTTCCACGGTCATCCAGTCCGTTTCGGCTGACCGTTATGGTATCGGCTATTCCGGGATTGCTTATGCGACCTCAGGTGTGCGTGCGATTTCGATAGCCAAGGAAAAGGATGGCAAACTGTATGAGCCTACTCCGGAAAACTGCCTCACCGGCGACTATCCCTTGGCCCGCTTCCTTTATATCTACGTGAACAAGAATCCGCGCGAACCGATGGATCGTCTGACCTTCGAATTCATTCGCTTCATCGAATCCAAGCAAGGGCAGGAAGTTGTAGTCCGTGACGGTGTCTTCCCGATGCCGGCTGCCGCTGCCGCTGCCGAAATGGCCAAGTTGAAGTAATTGAATTCATTCCTTCCGTTTTCTTCAAAGCGGGGCTCCTCCAGGGAGTCCCGCTTTTTTACGGGAGTTATTCATGAATCCGGGGAAGCGGGTTAAAGCCAAAGTGACCCATGCTTTCTTCCACTGTGATTCCATGGATACCGCAAACCGTTCCCTTAATTGCAACAGTGGCATTTCATTGTCTGCTTGTCTGCTCGTCATGAGTGTTGATCCGCTCTGCAATCATTCGTCATTTCTGCACCCATCCGTACAATCCCCGATCTATTCGCTTTGACAGTACTGGCATTGACTGCATACAAATGCCGGAGCCTATGAGTGATGTCCCCGGAAAACCCCAAGAAACAGCCCATGCCAGGAAGGAACTGGATCGGATCAAGGTGCTGATGATTGATGATCAGGCGATGGTCTGTGAGGCGGTTCGCCGTATGTTGGAAGGCGAGGAGGGGATTGAGTTCTTTTCCATCACCGACCCCACTCAGGCGATCGCCAAAGCCTGTGAAATCATGCCGACCGTGATCCTGCAGGATCTGGTGATGCCGGATATCGATGGGTTGACTCTGGTTCGCTTCCTGCGGGGTAAAGCGGAGTTGAAGGATATTCCGCTGATCGTGCTGTCTTCCAAGGAGGAGCCGGAGACGAAGAAAAAGGCCTTTGAACTGGGGGCGAACGATTACATGGTCAAGTTGCCGGACCGTCTGGAGGTGATTGCGCGCATTCGTTACCACTCCCGGGGGTATATCCATTTGCTGCAACGCAATGCGGCGGAAATGGCCCTGCGTAAGGAACTGGATCAGGCCGCCGCCTATGTACGCTCCCTGTTCCCCGAGCGGATGGATGAACGGGGGATCCGGACGGATTGGGTGTTCATTTCATCCACCGATCTGGCAGGCGACAGCTTTGGCTATCACTGGATCGATGATGACCATTTTGCGGTGTACCTGCTCGATGTTTGCGGGCACGGAGTCGGGGCGGCCCTGCTTTCGGTTTCGGCTATTAATGTCATGCGCGCCGAGACCCTGCGGGCCGTCGAGTTTCGCGATCCTTCGGCTGTCATGGAGGGGTTGAACGAGGCCTTTGACATGGATAAGCAAAACCAGATGTATTTCACCATGTGGTACGGGGTTTACCGCCCCTCAACCGGAGAACTGCAATACTGCTCTGCCGGGCATCCGCCATCCATTCTGGTCCGGGGACCCGGCTATGAGGAACTGTCCACCCCCGGTATGGTGGTCGGGGGTATGCCGGGTATGCGCTTTGAGAAAAAAAGTATCCAAATCCAGTCCGAAGACCGTCTCTATGTTTTCAGTGATGGCGTCTATGAAGTCGATTATGCGGACGGTTCGGGGATGATGACGGTGGAGGCTTTCGCGGAAGCCCTGCAGACACCGCCTGAAGAAAACCTATCGAAAGTGGAATCCATGGTCAGCTTTGTTCGCCGGGCTCAAGGCCGGGAAGCGTTTGAAGATGATTTCTCTTTGATCGAAATCCAATTTCAGTAATTTTCACTCTCATGCGATACACCTATTGCAACGATCTCAAACAACTGGACAAGCTGGCGGAGGACTTGGAGTCATTCGGGGAGGAAGCCGAAGTTCATCCGATGCTGGTCCATACCTTTAACCTGTGTCTCGATGAAATCCTGACCAATATTATTTCCTATGGTTTTGAGGATGAAGACCAGCATGAGGTGGTGTTGGAAATCGAAGCGGTAGGTGACAAGGTGAAGGCGGTGATTTCGGATGACGGAAAGGCATTCAACCCGTTGGTCGAGGCGAAGGATCCGGATCTGGATGCGGTGATTGAAGACCGCGAAATCGGAGGGCTGGGCGTGTTTTTCCTGAAGCAGATGATGGACAAACTGGATTACTGCCGCGAAGGCGGGCGCAATATCCTGACGATGGAAAAGACGTTGCCGGAGGAAATGAAGAACGCTTGAGTGCTGGTGTTGGCATGGGCTTTGAACTGCATCCTCTTCTGCGTACCAACCTGAACATGGTGTGGGGCGGTTGCCTCGCAGAGGTGCTCTTTCAGGAAGGGGTGGAACAGGTGGTGATCTGTCCGGGGTCCCGCTCCGGTCCTTTGGTGATGGGGTTTGTCTTGCCGGGCAAGGTGGAAGCGATTCCGGTTCTGGATGAACGTTCGGCCGCTTTCTTCGCCTTGGGTCTCGCCCGGCAATCCGGTAAGCCGGTCGCCCTTGTCTGCACCTCTGGAACAGCGGCAGCCAATTTTCTGCCTGCGATGGTGGAAGCCTCGCTTTCGCATAGCCCTTTGATTGTGTTGACTGCGGATCGCCCCCACGAACTGCGTCATTGTCATTCCGGCCAGACGATCAACCAGACCCGGCTTTATGGAGATTACCCGAATTGGCAGACGGAGTTGCCTTTGCCAGACAAAGACGGTTTCCCTGATTTAGTCGGAAGCCTGCGACGTGCGGTACGGGCTGCCTGCGAACCTGCCGCCGGACCGGTCCACTTGAATGTGCCTTTTCGCGATCCGCTTATCCCGACTCCTGGGCAGGGTGAATGCGACATTCCCGACATCGAAGTCCTTTTCGGGGAACGGACAACGGCCCCGCAGCCATTCTCAACAGATGATGCGGGCTTGCCACGGGATTTTTTCGAGAGCGAACGTGGCTTGATCCTCGCGGGTTGGGCTTCAGAGGGGGATGAACGCGAGTATGCCCGTTTGGTCAGAGAACTGGCCCTGCAGACCGGATGGCCGGTGTTGACCGACGGTATATCGTCTCTCCGCAATCACCTGCCCGCGGGGGAGCGTTGGATGGTCGGGCACTATGACGCGATTCTCCGCAGTTACCGTGAAGACAAGACGTTGCTGCCGGAGCGTGTTTTGCAGCTTGGCCCCCTGCCCACGAGTAAGGTCTTGCGGCACTGGCTGGAGGGGGTCGGAGCGGAATACCTCTGCCTCACCACCTGGCCGGAGGAAGTGAATCCTCTACCTGTGGCCAGCCGGACCTGTCGGCTTGGACTGTCAGAGGTACTTAGTGTGCTAAAACCTCTTTGTCTGGAAAACAGGAGGGAAGGGGACTATTTAAAAGGCTGGCAGGCTTATGAGGCAGCCGTTGCTGAGCGGGTGGCTTCGGAGATGGAGCGCTGTGACTGGATCTTTGAAGGGAAAATTCCCTGGCTGCTCTCGCGTGAGTTGCCGGGTGGAACGCCCGTTTTCATTTCCAACAGCATGCCGGTACGGGATGCCGAATTCTTCTGGCCATGCGGGGCCTTCGGGCACCGGATTCTTGTCAATCGTGGTGCCAATGGGATTGATGGTATTCTGTCCACTGCCCTTGGCGTAATGCATGGGGGGCAACCGGGTGTGCTGATCACCGGGGATCTCGCTTTCTTGCACGACAGCAACGGCTTGCTGTTGAAGGATGTGTTCAAGGGCAGCCTCACCATCCTGTTAATCAATAATGGAGGCGGCGGGATATTCGAACACCTGCCGGTGGTGGACTTTGATCCTCCGTTTCACGATTTTTTCCTGACTCCACAGTCGGTAAATATCCCCGACTTGCTGGCTGCGCATAATATCAAACATCAGCGGATAGAAGACTGGGAGGATTTTTGCCGGAAAATCAGGACTTTGCCGGATAAAGGGATCCGGGTGTTGGAATTGATCACCGACCCCCGGTGCGATATTCCTTTCCGGCGAAAGCTTCTGGATCCGGCCAGGGATGTCTTTTGAGATCGAGCTGATAGCAGTAGGCTGTAGGCGTTTTGGTGTTTAGCTGTTTTGGTTTTTTGTGGCGAGGTTCCTAACCTTAATCCTCTGATCGATTCGGATTAGCAATCAGTCATCATTCCTCCGCCATTCCTGGTCAAAACACCAAAACAGCTAACCCCCTAACTCTCCTCCCCCCCCATATTCCGGATTTACAGCGCGGGATCTGTGGCACACTATAAGGCGATGGCTACCCGATTGCTTAAATCCATTTCCGGCATGGGACGGCTGCGTCTGTGCCTGCTTCTCCTCCCTGTGCCTCTCTTCTGGCTGGCATTTACCGAATTGCCCTTTTTTCACCCCTACTGGAAGCGTCTGGACAATCTGGCAATGGACTGGCGTTTCATCATGCGGGGAGAGAAGGAGGTTCCGGAAGTGAAGATTGTTTACGCCAATGTGGATGCCCCCTCCATGTCCTTTCTCGGGGAGCGCCCCTGGCCAAAAGACCGCTTTGCCCTGATTGCGGAAATCCTGTTCCGGGAAGGCGGGGCCAGAGTAGTGGGCTTCGATTTTATTTTCTCCGATGAAACCTATTCTAATCTGGTTGATATGGAGAAGGCCAAGCTGAGCGAGCGCAGGCTCGGTGAGGTGGTGCAGCAGTATCCAAATATTGTACTGGGGGCTAATTACACCCAGAGCCTACTTCCCCTGACCTGGGAAGAACGGCAGGCCGGGACGGGCGACGGTGTCTTCTATCAAAGGCGCCAGCGTATCATTCCTTTGTCTTACATGGATAATGTGAGCCCGGAGGAAACCTTTCCGGAAATGCCGACTTATCCGATCATTGGCCCCAACTGGGGAACAATCGGGCTGATCTCCACGGATATGGACCGCTCGGTGGACAGTGTTCCCCGGTGGATTCCGGTTTATACGGAAGCACGGGGACCCTACTATACGCTGCACCTGATGGATGGCATCCAAAACTTTGCCGGACTCAGTGACGACAACATGGTCGAGTTTGGTGGTTGGCTGCGGCTCTTCACGGATGAGGGCAACGAAGTGGCCTCTATGCCCGTGACCACAGAACAACGCTTTTTCCATTTTAGTCTGGAGTTGGCACTCAAGCATCTCGGACTCAATGATGACCACGTTCATATCAACAAAGACCATTTACGGGTGGTCGATGATGAAGGGGTACTGCAGATGGAGATCCCTTTGGTGGACGGTCAGTTGCTGGAGGTGAACTGGTTTTCGCGCTGGGATAATCCAGTCCTCAACCCCCGGGCCAGTGTCATGGATATTATTCAGCGTTATGATAACTTAATGGGAGGCGATGAGGAGATGAAGGAAGAGGCCCGCGCCTTTTTCAAACGCTTTCAGGATGCGGTTGTCTTGATTGGTCCGGTGGACCCGACCCTGCAGGATCTTGCGCCCACCCCCTTTGACGCCAGTCCCGTCCCGAAGGTGGGGGTACATGGCAATGTCATGAAGATGCTTTTTTCGGGCGATTACATTCAGCGTCCTCCGCCATGGGTGCCCCCCATGCTCTTGCTGCTATTGACATTGATTGCAACGGTGGCGGGTACCTGGACGGGCCGTTACGGGCTGTTGGGAAAACTGGTCAGTGTGGCGTCGATGGTGGGCTATGTCGGGCTGGTGTTTTTCTGTTTCAACCGCTGGCATCTAGTCATACCCATAGTCGGCCCGGTGGCTTCGGCAGCGACGACAACCGGTTTGGGTGCACTCTATCAGCTCATTCTGGAGGAGCGTCAAAAGAGTAGAATCAAGGGGATGTTCGGGACTTACCTTAGTCCGCATCTGGTTGAGGAAATGGTGAATTCGGGGCAGGAGCCTCAGTTGGGCGGGGTCGATGCGTACATCACCGCCTATTTCAGTGATGTTCAGAGTTTCTCCGCCTTCTCCGAATTACTGGAGCCGCATCAACTGGTTGAGCTGATGAATGAGTATCTGACCGGAATGACGGATGTGCTGCAGGGCGAGGGGGCCTTTGTGGACAAATACATCGGCGATGCCATTGTTGCGATGTTTAATGCTCCGGTGGCGATGGGGCAGCATGCGCTGCATGCCTGTCGGGCTGCGTTGCGCAATCAGGAATGCCAGCTTGAACTGGCCCGAAAATGGGCGACGGAAGGGGAGCGCTGGCCGTCCATTGTTTCACACATGAAGACCCGGATCGGTATTAACACCGGACACGCCACCGTGGGGAACATGGGTTCCAGCAATCGTTTCAACTACACAATGATGGGAGACACCGTCAATTTGGCCGCCCGTTGTGAGAGTGGGGCCAAGGCGGTTGGCGTTTATATTCTGGCCACGGTGGATACACGCAGAGAGGCCGAAGAGGTAAGCGATGAAGTCGTTTTTCGTTTTGTGGACCGCTGGCAGGTCAAGGGACGCAGCCAGCCGGTGGATATGCATGAGGTGGTCTGCCTGCGCAAGAATCTTAGCCAATCCGCAGAGGAGTGCATCCGGCACTACGAGCAGGGGCTGGAGTTTTATTTCTCCCAGAATTGGGATGAGGCGATTGCCTCCTTTGAAAAGGCAAGTGCTTTGGAGTGGAATCAGCCGGACCCGAAATCAGGCATTAGCACCAACCCCAGTCTCGTCATGCTGGTCCGTTGCCGGACAATGAAAATGAACCCCCCGGGCAAGGACTGGGATGGTGTTTACGTGATGAAAACAAAGTAGCCGGAATTTCGATTAGAACGTTGGAGCCCTGCCCCACTGCATGAAGACCGGCTGAAGCCGGAACCAACCTTATCAGAATGAAATACTCCAGACATCCGATTAGAATGCTGGAGTCCCGCCTTCAGGCGGTCCCCCTTTCCTTCCGAAGACCGGCTGAAGCCGGAACTTGCTCCAACCTTATCAGAAGAAGCTGCCCTTGGTCTGGACACTTTCCCCCTTCCCTTTACCGACAGAAAGGTTTTGATAGCGGGCTATTACCAGATCCCGTGTTCGCCTCTTTTGAGGCTGCTGGCGAAGGCGACGAGGAGTTGGATGCTGCGTTCGACATCCTGTAAATCCACCATTTCACTGGGGGTGTGCATGTAGCGGAGCGGGATGGAAATGACAGCTGCGGCGACACCGCGCTGAGCCATCTGGATGGCCCTCGCATCGGTTCCGGTCGGGCGTGGTTCCGCTTCCACCTGGTAGGGGATACCTTCCTTCTTCGCACATTCGACCAGGCGGTCAAAAACAAAGGGATTGATATTGGGGCCGCGGCCGAGGATCGGTCCGGCTCCCAGTTTTTGCAGGCCGTACTTTTTCGGGTCGCAGTCCGGGTGGTCGGTGGCGTGCCCCACATCCACCGCAATACCGATGTGCGGGTTGACCGCAAAGCTGGAGGTAATGGCACCGCGGGTCCCGATTTCCTCCTGTGTGGTGGCAACCGAGACCACTTTGGCCTGCAAAACATTTCGCTTGTCGGCAAGCCGCCGGAGGGTTTCGCAAACAACATAGCAGCCGGCCTTGTCATCAAAAGCGCGGGCTGCTCCGACCGTGCCGTGAATAAGTTCGAACCCGGTGTCATAGACGACCGGATCGCCGATGGAAACGCGCTCCAGTGCCTCTTCGCGGGAAGATGCGCCGATATCGATCCACATCTGGTGGATTTCCGGTGCCTTCTTGCGATCATCCGGGTCCATCAGGTGGACAGCCCGTTTGCCGGTGACGCCTTTCACCTCTCCCTTGGCATGCAGGATGGTGACGCGGCGTCCGGAAATCATGACCCGGTCATGGCCTCCGAGTGTGTCAAAATAAAGAAAGCCCTTGTCATCCACGTAACGGATAATCAGCCCCAGTTCGTCCATGTGGCCAGCCAGCATCAGGACCGGATCTCCGTCCGGGTTGAGGGTGGCCAGGCGATTGCCCATACTGTCCCGCTGATAATGATCGGCCACCGATTCCATGTAGCGGTCCACGACCTTTTGGGCTTCGTGCTCAAATCCTGTAGGAGAGCGGGCCGAGAGTAAATCGGTGAGGAATGCGGGGGGGATGTAAGTGGATTCTGACATAGCTCGCTATCAAAACCTTTCTGTCGGTAAAGGGAAAGGGGAAAGTGGCGGGATGAAGGGCGGCTTCTTCTGATAGGGTTGGAGTTCCGGCTTCAGCCGGTCTTCATGCAATGGGGTAGGTGACCGCCTGAAGGCGGGACTCCAGCATTCTAATCGGATGTCTGGAGTATTTCATTCTGATAGGGTTGGAGTTCCGGCTTCAGCCGGTCTTCATGAAATGGGGTAGGTGACCGCCTGAAGCTTATTACCTCTGCCTCACTTTAGGTTTGTCCTCAGGGTAGGGCTGGCTTCAATGTCGGGTCTTTGTCTCCAACCGACGTTTATGAAGCAATTTTACATCACCACCGCCATTGATTACGCGAACGGATCCCCGCACCTCGGGCATGCCTATGAGAAAGTGCTGGCCGATGTGGTGGCCCGCCATCACCGCCTGCAAGGGGAATCGGTGTACTATTTGACCGGTCTGGACGAGCACGGCCAGAAGGTTCAGCAAACGGCGGAAAAGAAGGGGATGCAGCCGCAGGACTTTTGCGACACCGTGGCCCGGGAGTTTCGTCAGCTTTGTCAGGTGCTGTCCATTTCGAACGACGATTTCATCCGTACCACGGAAACACGGCACAAAGAGGCGGTCCAGAAGCTGTTGCAGCAACTGTACGACCAAGGGCAGATCTACAAGGCCGATTACAAGGGATTCTACAGTACCCGTCAGGAGCAGTTTCTGCAGGAGAAGGACAAGGTGAACGGGCAGTGGCCCGAAATTTTTGGACAAGTCGTTGAGGTGACGGAGTCCAATTATTTCTTCAAGCTCAGCGAGTATCAGGATTGGCTGATCCGGTATCTGAATGAGAACGAGGATTTTATTTTTCCGCGTTTTCGCCGTAAGCAGGTTCTCGAATTCCTGAAGGAGCCCCTTAATGATCTCTGCATTTCCCGCCCGAAGGAGCGTCTTTCCTGGGGCATACAACTGCCCTTTGATGCGGATTATGTGACCTATGTCTGGTTCGACGCCCTGGTGAACTATATTTCCGCAGTCGGCTACGGGACGCCGGAATTCTCCAAACGCTGGCCGGTCGATTTCCATGTCATCGGCAAAGATATCCTTGTGCCGCCGCATGCTGTTTATTGGCCTATTATGCTGCATGCCGGAGGTATAGAGCTGCCGAAGTCCCTACTGGTGCATGGCTGGTGGAATATTTCCGGGGCCAAAATGTCGAAGAGCCTCGGCAACAGCGTGGATCCTTTTGCCATCTCCGAAAAATTCAGCCCGGATGCGCTGCGTTATTTCTTCATCCGGGAAATGAATGTCGGGCAGGACAGCGATTTCTCGGTGGATCAGTTCCTCTCGCGTTACACGGATGACCTCGGCAATGACCTCGGCAACCTGGTCAGCCGCCTGTTGAACATGGGAGCCCGCTACGCCGATGGCTGCCTTCCTCAAGCTTCGGTCGTGGAGGTTCCGGAGGAGGAGTTGCAAAAGCTTTGGCTGGAGACACGGGACAAAGTGTTGGCACTTTACGGAGACTTCCAGTTCCACAGCGGGCTGGACCGGCTTTGGACCTTTATCCGGGGGATCAACCGTTATGCGGAAATGCGCGCCCCCTGGAAACTCGCCAAATCCGAGGATGCCGGGGATAGGGCCCGTCTGGAAACATCCCTGGCCACCATGGCGGAAGGGCTGCGTTTGGCTTCGGTCCTGCTGTCACCGGTGATGCCGAACATTGCCCTGCGTATTCAGGAGCTGCTCGGCACCAATGCCATCACGGCTTACAGCGGGAATCTGGACTGGTCCACAGTGCTGACGGGGAAAACACTGGGTGAGAAAACGATTCTCTTCCCACGGCCCCCGTCTCCCGAGGAATCCTGAGTGTCCTTGTCTCCGTCCTTGACTTCGATGCGCATTATTCCGCCAGACCAATTTCCGAAACGTGACCCGGCCAGCCTGCTGCAATTCCTGAAGCTGTGCCAGGGAGAGGCAAAGGCCCGCAAGCATCCGCAGTTGGCCAGCATCTCCCTGCGGGTAAAACACATTGATCCGCTTGCGGTGCTGGAATCGATCTACGAGCCGGGGGAGCGCCATTTTTATCTGGAGCGACCGCAGACGGAAGAGGCACTGGCCGGAGCGGAAGCTGTTCTCGAACATACCTGTTCCGGTGCGGACCGTTTTGCCTCCTGCCGTGACTTTGCCCGTCAGGTGCTGGAACATACCATTGCAATCGGGGATCTGGAGATGCCCTTTGCCGGCCCGCACTTCTTCGGGGGATTTACCTTTTTCGATGAGGAGGAGAAGGATGCCACCTCCTTTGCCCCGGCCGGTTTTTTTGTGCCGCGCTGGCAGGTTGGACGACGGCAAGGGGAGTCTGTGGCAGTGGCCAATGCCCTGGTGGAGGAAACGACACCCCTTGAGCCGCTGGTCGCAAAAATACTGGGAGCACACGGGAAATTTTCCTCCTTTGAGTACGGAGAGCACGGCCCACAGGGTAGCGGGTCTCATCCCGGCTACCAACTGGAGGAAATGGGCGGAGCGGATTGGTTTGAGCAGGCGGTGGAAGATGCGCTCCACCGTATTGACGATGGGGCCTACGAAAAAATTGTTCTGGCACGGGCGATCCATCTGCGGCGCGAAGACACACCTTTCGAGCCGCTCAATGTCCTCAATGCACTGCGGGAGAAATACCCTTCCTGTTATGCCTTCTCACTGGCCAACGGGAAGGGGCAGAGTTTTATCGGGGCCACACCGGAGCGCTTGCTCAAGGTGGCAAGGCAACGGCTGTTTACCGAAGCGCTGGCAGGCTCCGCCCCCCGGGGGAATTCGGCCCGCGAAGACGCCCGCCTGGGGGCCGCACTGCTTGCAAGTGACAAGAATGTACGGGAACACCTGATGGTGATTGATTCCATTTCACGGCGTCTGCGATCACTGAACATTCAACCCAGTGTGGCCGAGCAATCACGTTTGCTGCGTCTTTCCAATGTGCAACACCTGTTGACTCCGATTGAGGCCCCTCTGCCGCAGGACAGGCATTTGCTCGATGTGCTGGCGGTGCTGCATCCCACCCCTGCGGTTGGAGGCATGCCCCGGATCGCGGCCCGTGAGGATATCCGCCGTCTGGAACCCTTTAGCCGGGGGCTCTATGCGGGAACTTCAGGCTGGTTCGATCATCGCGGCAACGGTGAAATGATCGTGAATATCCGCTCCGCCCTCATGGACGGCCCCCGTGCCCGCGTCTATGCCGGAGCTGGTATTGTCCGCGGCTCCGACCCGCAAAAAGAAAAAGAGGAAACCGATTTGAAACTGAAGGCCCTGCTCGAAGCCCTCCAGCAATCGTAGCGTGGGTTCTTCATAGCGGAAAGGAGCACGGGCATCTTGCCCGTGATTATCCAAGTTCGTGGTCGCGGTGCCCACGCTCCTTCCCCTGCCCCTGGTTCTTTTGCTTGTCAGTGTTGTGTGAACTGGGCTTTCATCCGGGCAGCCATATGAGCAAACCTTTCGAAATCCTAAAAACTGATCCGGCGACGGCGGCACGGCGGGGGCGTCTAACCACCCGGCACGGTGTGGTGGAGACCCCTATCTTCATGCCAGTGGGGACACAGGCCACGGTCAAGGCCCTGACGCCAGTCCAGATCCGTGAATGCGGTGCTCAGATTATTTTGGGCAATACCTACCACCTCCACCTGCGGCCCGGCTCCGAACTGATCCGCGAACTGGGTGGCCTGCATTCCTTCATGGCCTGGGACGGCCCCATTCTGACCGACAGCGGTGGTTTTCAGGTTTTCAGTTTGGCCAAACTCAGAAAGATCACCGACGAGGGGATAGCCTTCCAGTCGCACATTGACGGGCAGAAAGTGTTTCTGGGGCCGGAGTCCTGTTATCGCATACAGGCCAATCTTGGCTCGGATATTGCGATGGTGTTGGATGAGTGCCCCCCGTGGCCCTGCGAGGAAGACGCCTGCCAAAAAGCGGTGGAGCGCACCATCCGATGGGCGGGGCAATTTTTACAGCATGCGAAGGACGACGGTTTCCTCGAACGGGGGCACCATGTTTTCGCCATTGTGCAGGGTAGTGTTTATGATGCCCAGCGTCAGTCCTGTGCGGAAGCGCTGGCGGCAATGGATTTCCCGGGGTATGCCATCGGTGGGGTCAGTGTTGGTGAGCCGGAGGAGGAAATGCTGCGTCAGGTCGGAATCACGGCGCCTTGTTTGCCCGTGGCGAAGCCGCGTTACGTCATGGGGGTGGGGACCCCGTCGCAGTTATTGGAAATGATTGCGCTCGGGGCCGATATGTTTGACTGCGTCATGCCCACGCGACTGGCCCGGCATGGGGCCGTTTTCACTCCGGAAGGGGTGATGAACCTGAAGAATGAACGCTTCAAGAATGACCCACGCCCGATTGTCGAAGGGATGGATAATTACACCTGCCGTCATTTTAGCCGGGCTTACCTAAGGCACCTTTACATGGCCAATGAACTGCTTGGGCATACATTGCTCAGTATTCATAATATTCATTTCTTCATCGACCTGATGGCACAGGCGAGGGCACACCTGGAGTCCGGAGATTACCACAGCTGGTACCGGGACTGGTGCCAACGCTACCGTGGAGCGTAGGGCGGAGGGGATTTACCCTTGCCAGCTCCGGTGCGCTGATCTACACGATGGCTCTTTTTTTTATTTATGGCTAAAGATTGGTTGGAAGGGATTTCAGACTCCTATGACGTGGTGGTAATCGGCAGTGGCCTCGGCGGCCTGACGGGCGCGAATTACCTGGCCAAGCTGGGACACTCCGTGCTCCTGCTCGAACATCATTACCAGTTCGGGGGCCTCGCCACCTGGTTCAAACGCCCGCGCCGCCATATTTTTGATATTTCCCTCCATGGCTTTCCGATCGGTATGATCAAGTCCTGCCGGAAATACTGGACCAAGGAAATCGCCGACTCGATCGTCCAACTCAAACGGGTCCGCTTTATCAATCCCCAGTTCGATATTGAGACCACTTTTGACCGCGACGACTTTACCCGGATCCTGGTTGAAAAATTCAAGGTCACGCATGAACAGGTGGAGGCCTTCTTTGAGCACCTGCGGCAAATGAATTATTACGACCGCGACGAGCGAACAACGAAGGAAATGTTCGAGGAGTTTTTCCCGGGCCGCAATGATGTCCACCGCCTGTTGATGGAGCCGATTGCCTACGCTAACGGATCGACTTGGAATGACCCCGCAATCACCTACGGTATCGTGTTTTCCAACTTCATGAGCAAGGGGGTCTATATCTATCAAGGAGGGACCGACCAGTTGATTGGCCGCATGACGGCGGAAATGGAGAAGAATGGTGTCCATCTCCGGAAAAACTGTCTGGTGGAAAAGGTTCTGACCGAAGCTGGACCGGAAGGTAAGGAAAAGGTGGTCGGCGTGCAGGTGCGCGGGCGCAATGGTCCCGCCCGGACGATTCGCTGCCGGGCCGTGTTATCCAATTCCAATATCAAGAACACCATCCTGCAACTGGTTGGCAAAGAGCACTTCCCCCCTGCCTTTGTGGAGGAAGCGGAAAAAGTCAGGGTCAACACGAGTTCCTGTCAGGTGTACATCGGAATACGCGAAGGCGAATCGATCCCCGACATCGGCGACCTGGTCTTCACCTCGGAAGCTCCGGAATTCTCCAGCGAGGAGCTGACCAGTTTTGAGACCAGCAGCCGCACCTTTTCCGTTTATTACCCGGAAACACGGCCCCATAACGAAACACCGCGCTACGCGATTGTCGCATCCCTCAATGCGCAGTGGAAGGACTGGGAAGGCTTGTCGGATGAGGCGTATCAACAGGCCAAGGAACGTCTTTGTGAGGAGGCGCTTCACGGGCTGGAAAAATTCATTCCCGATATCCGGGACAAAGTGGATTATCTTGAAGCTGCCACTCCCCGTACGGTTCACCATTATACCCGGCACTTCGGCGGCACCTCATTCGGTACCAAATTTGAAGGCCTCAAGGTTTCCATGGAATTACCGGAAAACCTGTCCGGACTCTTTCATGCCGGCTCCGTCGGCATCATCATGTCCGGCTGGCTCGGCACCATCAATTACGGGGTCATCACCGCCAGCAAAATAGATACTTACATCAGGACTTAAAAATCCAAATCGAAATCGCTATCCAAATCGATGTGATTCAACTCAACGAATAGGCTAAGCACCAAACCTCCTGTTTCATATCAAAAGGCCTCTTTTTCGATCCCGATCCCGACAGGAAATGCCTACCCCCAAAAACACCAAAATCCCTAACCTCCTACAGCCTAAATACCTACAGTCTACCTGCCCCCTATCCGACACCCTGTGCAAATGCCTTGATTCTGGCTTCAACCGCAGCCAGTCCGCGTAAGCGGGTGGGGGACAATTGGTTTTCCAGGCGCAGTGCCTTTAAGGCAATAAAGGTTTCGGCGATAATATCCGCCGGTGTGCGGCCATTGAAACTTTCGACCACCAGGTAAACCAGGCCCCGGACCATGGGAGACTCCGCATCAAAGCGGAAGTGACAATGCCCCGCCCGCAGCTCGGGAATCAACCAGACGGGCGATACACAGCCTTGCACCCGGAATACGGCCTGCCTGTCTTCCGGCTCAATCGGCGGATGTTTGCGGGCATCGTCCATGATCGCTGCGAGACGCTCCTGCGGGTTTTGGATGAGGCCATACTCCTCAATCAGCACCTGCTGCGGGGTTGTCCGGGGGGCTGCGGCCGGAGTTGTCACGATGCCGATTCCTCCCCGTTTTCGCTGCCATTCATGCGTTGGAGCAAGATGCCCCAGACGGCAGCGGCCTTTTGGGAAAGTGCCTTGCGGCAATGCTCCATTTCCGCCATCCGGGCCTTCAGGTTCTCATTGGCAATGGTGGCAAGGTCATCGACATTATAAAGGTAAACATTGGTCAGTTTGCCCGCGGCCGGGTCGATGTCGCGCGGTACTGCCAGATCAATCAGGAAAAGGGGTCGGGTGGACCGCTGCTTGATGACTGGAGCGATCTCCTGGCTGCTCAGAATAGTGCCGGGAGCAGAGGTCGAACAGATCACAATATCAAAATACTGCAGCAAGCGGGGGACATCATTGAAGGCAATAATGGCCCCGTGCAGTTGATCGGCAATTCGCCGGGCATTCAGCGGATTCCGGCTCGCAACCGTGATCTGCCCCGCGCCACGCCCGAGCAGCGCTTGCGCGGTCTTTTCACCCACCTCACCGGTTCCAATCAGCAGAACTGAACTTTCCGATAGCTCACCGCAGACCCGCATGGCCAGTTCTGTCGCTACATTGCCGATACTGACTTGGCCTTTGCCAATGGCGGTATGGGTGCGTATCCATTTGGCCGCCTGAAAACTCTTTTGGAAAACACGGTTCAACACCGGACCCGTGGTGGCATGGGCCATGGCCTCACCATAGGCATTTTTGACCTGACCGAGGATTTCCGTTTCACCGACCATCTGGGAGTCCAGACCGGAGGTCAGTTCAAAAGCATGGCGCACCGCCTCTTCTCCGGTCTTCCAAAAACTGTGCTGCATGAAGGCCTGGGCACCTTCAGGCGATTGGTGGCGTGACAGGGATTCCCGCAGTGTGTTCCGGCAGTCCGCTTCATCGGCGACACCATAGATTTCCACCCGGTTGCAGGTGTTCAGAATCAGGCATTCATCTACGGTGCCACCCGCCTTCAAATCCTTATAAAGGCTACGAGTCACCTCAGGTGTCAGCGCAAAACATTCCCGCACCTCCAGGGGGGTGCTGTGGTGGGATGTTCCAAGAACAAAAAGCGAAGGCTGCCTATCGTTTGCCATGCTCATGTTGACTTGGGTCATTCGGACTTCCCGAACTCCCTTGGCCTTCAGACCCCTTTGCCGTTAATGGCCAGAGGGTGAAAAGGGCGCATAGAAACAGAATCACACAGGCCCGGGCAAAGGGAGTCGCCACCAAATGGTTATGCTTTCGCAGATAAAGAATGACCATGTAGGCCACCCAAATGATGCTTGCGATAAGCAGTTTGGTCAGGCCGACCTTGCCCGACTGGGTGGTCCAATTTAGAAACCCGATGACGATGGAGGCGCTGAGAATCGAGACCCCAAGGACGATGAGACGGGAGTTGATTTCCTCCAGTTGACGGATCGAGGGCAGCAAGTTGAACAGCCCTCCGGAGCGGTGCCGGGACAGGCCATGGTGCTGGATCAGGTACATCAATGAGGTGATGGCGAGAATCCCGAAGACGCCGTAGCTGACAATGGCCAGAGCTGCGTGAAAGCCCACCCAGGGGCTGCCGCCCAGTGCGCTCCCGGTGGCGGGATGATCCCATGAGGGGGAGAGCAGGGACACCATTCCCAGAGCGAAGGCAAACCCGGAGGCAAAAAAGTTCAGCAGCCGCAGCTTGAACAATTGCCTCAGAATCAGGTTGAGCCCGACGGCGGACCAGGAAAGCACCTGAAAGATTTCAAAGGGATTGGCCAGAGGCAGGGCCTGATCCATGACCCCGCGCAGGTAGAGCCCCACCGATTGAAAAACAAAACCACCAATCAGCAAGGTGGTCATGATTGGTCGGTATTGCTGCCGCTCGCGCAAGATGGAGGCCAAAGCAAAAGCAAAGGCGAGGCCATACAAAATACAGCCCACCCACATCAGTGTTCGGTCATTGAAGAATTCGATCAAAATAATAAAAGGTTGATTGGCAGAAAAGGGGCCGGCAGGCAGCATCCACGCTGCCGGCAATCCCGTCAAGAGAGCAAAGCATAGAGAAACCCCCGCCTGTTAATCCAGAAAAACCTTTCCCCGTTTTCCCACCCTTGGGCCCGTAGCTCAGTGGTTAGAGCAGGGGATGGAGTGGATTCGGGGCGAGATTGGGGAGATTCTCCCCAGGCTTCTCTCAACTGAAGGGAGACCGTCAAAAAGGAATGGCCACAGGCAAAAATAACCCTAAATTTTCTAGAATGCCAAATCATCCACTTGCAGAAGTTTTTGGACACTCTATCAGCGATTTTACGGCCCGGGCAAAACGGTTCAGGGCAAATAAACTTTGCCCATACAACAATAAGGTGCCTAGTTGCACTAAGGATAAGGCCAAAGACCCCTTGGGGGTTTGTAGTGTGTATCATGGAGACTCGGCTGTTATTACGTGCCCAATCAGATTTCGTGAAGATTGGTTGATTGCTGAAGATGCCGCCTCATTTTTCTTTCCCAAGGGTACCACGTGGACATCGTTGACAGAAGTTCGCCTGGCTGATGCTGATGGCAAATCCGCTGGAAATATTGATGTAGTACTTGTTGCCTATGATAGGGCAGGAAAGGTAGTGGATTTTGGGTCACTTGAAGTTCAAGCTGTATATA
>CAZCJJ010000031.1:0-27672 GCA_964499045.1 uncultured Opitutales bacterium
CGGGCTATTCCTTTGACGGCAATGTTTCGAGCCAAAGGTCCACCCGTTTGCTCAGCCATTCAATCCAGACCGCTTGATCGTTCAAACAGGGGATTTGCTCAAAGTCTTCCCCCCCGGCGGCAAGAAAGTCGGATTTTCCTTCCATCGCTATTTCCTCAAGGGTCTCCAGGCAGTCGGAGATAAAAGCGGGGCAAATGACCCTGAGTTTTTTTACCCCCTTGTGGGCGAGTTCCTCCAGTACGTGATCGGTGTAAGGTCGCAACCAGGGATCACGCCCAAGACGGCTTTGGAAGGAGACACTGTACTTCCCGTCAGGAATCCCCGCCTTTTCGACAAAGGCATTGACCGTACTGAAGCACTGGTGCCGGTAGCAGGTCGCGTGTGCGGGATGACAGTGGTTGCAGCAATCCGGGGTGCTCAGGCAGTGGGCATGGGAAGGGTCGGATTTGCGCAGATGGCGCTCGGGAATACCGTGAAAGGAAAACAGCAGGTGGTCGTAGTCGTTTTCCAACCAGGGTTTGGCGCTTTCCACCAAAGCTTCTATATAGTCCTCATCCCGGTAGAACGGCTGCAGCAGTGTAGCCCGGATGGCGGGAGCTTTTGCTTTGAGCGTCTCCATGACCTTGACCACCACGGTCTCGTAGCTGGACATGGCATAATGCGGGTAAAGGGGGACGAGAAACAGGTCGGTGACCCCCTTCTCCTTCAGCTCCCGGATGACATCCGGAATGGAGGGCGTCCCGTAGCGCATGGCCATGGCGACCGGGAAGGAACAGGTCTCCTGTAAGGCAGCCCTTTGCTTCTCAGTCGTCAGAATCAAAGGCGAGCCCCCTTTCTCCCAGATGGAGGCATACGCTTTGGCGGACTCTCTGGGACGGCGGGGCAGGATCAGGGCACGTACGACGAACTGCCGGATGGGCCATGGGGCATCGATCACCCGTTCGTCCAAAAGGAACTCTTTCAGATAGCGGCGGACATCGGGGACCGCAGCTGAGTCCGGTGAGCCGAGGTTCAGGAGCAATACACCGGGCTGACAGTTGTTTTCGGCGGAAGTCATGGAATTGGACTAACTATTGTGGACTTTAGGGAGGAAGCAAGTACGAGACTGATTAATGTGCGTTTTTCAGAACCGGAAGATCGTTCCGAGTTTTTTGCCGAGCAGGCTATTGGCGGCGAAAATGGAGACGCCGAGGAAGACCATGGCCCAAACCCCGAGGGCGCAGGCAAGGTAGGGGCCGTCACCGAGGAGCATCATCAGTTCGTAAATGGCTTTGGTGATGGGGAAATACTGTTGTTTGACTGCGAGGATCAGGGAGTCGGAGACTTCCAGCATGGACTGTGAAAATACGAGAATGGCCCCGGCCAGCAAATTGGCGGCGATCAGCGGGGTGGTGATTTTGAGCGCAGCCTTCCAGGGCGGACAGCCCAGGTTCCGGGCTGCTTCTTCGTAGGCCACACTCGTCTGTTGTAGTCCAGCTACGGCGGCCCGCACCATGAAGGGTAACTTGCGGACTGCATAGGCGATGATCAGGAGCATGGTTGGGTTTTCCACCGGATTGAGGAAGGCAAAAAAGCGACCCTCCTGGCTCATGATGAAGTAGCCGAAGGCCAGCACCAGGCCGGGCACGGCGAGTGGCATCATGGCCATGGCGTCCAGAATCTGTCTCCCGGGCAGGGTGGAGCGTACAATGATAAAAGCGATTCCGACACCCAGTACGACATTGGCCATCATGGCGGCACTGGAATACAGCAGACTGTTCTGAATCGACGGTATCGTCAGGCTGTTGCCCAGGGCGATCTCGTAGTTGGCAAGGGTCCACCCGCTTGGCAACAGGGTGTCGTACCAGTCCGTCGAAAAGGATATCAGCACGACCGCGAGATGGGGCAGGAGCGACAGGAAGATGACACCCCCGAAAAGGCCAAGACAGAGCCATTGACCGAGAAGGCCCGGGCGACGGGCAGTGGCGACATGCCCGGCTTTGGCCAGCATGGCAAAGGTGTTGCGCCCGAACAGACCCTTGCCGACCGCATAAAAGAGGACGGAGAACCCGAGCATCACGCTGACCAACGCATAGGGAAAGGGGTTGTTTTCAATCTCCTTAAGGCCGTTGAAGATTTGGACTGCGGTGACCCGGTTGTAGTCAAAAATCAGCGGCACTCCCAGTTCGGTGAAGGACCAGATAAAGACCAGGGTGCAACCGGCAAACAGGCCGGGACGCATGAGGGGCAGGGTGATCCGGTAAAAACGTTTCCAGCCCCGGCAGCCCAGGTTTTCGGCGGCCTCTTCCATCGCCGGGTCAATGTTGGCCAGCGAGGCCAGCGTGTTGAGATAGAGAATCGGGTAAAGGCTGAGCGCCGTCAGCAGAACGATTCCCCAGAAGCGTCCTTTGGCCAGCCAATCCACCGGCTGGGCCATATCCATCAGTCCGAATTCTGCCAGGAACACATTGAATACCCCGTATTGACCAAGGATTTGTTGCACTCCGATGGCGCCGACGAAAGGCGGTAACATGATCGGAAGCAATACCAGCCCCCCCATCATTCGTTTGGCCGGAAAGTCATAGCGGTCGGCGACAAAGGCCAGCGGAACGGCGATCAGTATGGCAAAGAGGGTGGAAAAGACACCGATCCCGAATGCGTTGGCCAGCCCTTCCAGATAGAGCGGGTTGCGAAATACCTCAAACAGGTACACAAGGGTGACCTCGCCATCCACGAAGAATCCTCCCTTGAGTATCTGGGCAATGGGCCAAAGAAAAAAAGCGGCAAAAAACAGTGCCGTTAGTGTAAAAAGAAAATAAGCGATAGGGCGGGGCATACAGATTATTTTCTGGGGAAAAGGCAACCGCATCCCTTGCCGCAGCAATCTTTCCTGCGGATGCAGATCCAGTGACGTCCGAAATAAGTAATCAGAGCCAGAGAGATAGCGATTAGAATCAGGATGAACCAAATCATGGCGGCAAACAAACCGGAAATGTCGATAGATGCAAATGAAAGAGATGCATCACTTATAAAGGAGGGTGGGCGTCCCGCCCACCAACTTGGAAAATCGCGGGCAAGATGCCAGCGCTCCTTTTAGCTTTGAAGCATGATCATTTAAAAAATCGTCGACCCCAAAACCCAAAATACCAAAACTGCAAAACTGCCACCCCACCAACCCCTACAGCCTAATCCACTAACCACTTAACCAACCATGGAAACAACACAGGATGAACGTTTCGGAGGTATGGCCCGGCTCTACGGCCCGGAGGGCCTGGAAGTCCTTGCCCGCGCATCGGTTGCCGTGATCGGTATTGGCGGCGTCGGCTCTTGGACAGCCGAGGCCTTGGCCCGTTCCGATATCGGCCATATCACGCTGGTGGATGCGGATGATATCTGTGTCACCAACACCAATCGCCAGATACATGCCCTTTGCGATACGGTTGGACAACCCAAGGTGGAGGCAATGGCGGAACGGATCCGCCGGATCCACCCGGAATGCAGGGTCAGTTGCGAATACCGCTTCTTTTCTGAAAGTACGGCCGAAGCTCTTTTGGCCCCCGGTTTTGATTTTGTCGTCGATGCCATCGACAGCCTCCAAAATAAATGCCTGTTGATTGATTCCTGCCGCCGAAAAGGCATCCCGCTGGTTGTTTCCGGCGGGGCAGGTGGCCGAACCGATCCCACGCGTATCCATACCGATGACCTGGCACGGGCCCGTCAGGATGCTTTATTGAAACTGGTCCGCAAGCGTCTGCGGCAGCGTTTCGGATTTTCGCGCGACACACGGGAAAATTTTGGGATTCCCTGTGTGTACACATTGGAAGCTCCCCATGACCCACGCGATGCAGGGCAGATCTGTGCCCCCCGGGAACCCGGCGAATCTCTCAAGTTGGATTGTGCCAGTGGGTACGGGGCCGCAACCTTTGTCACCGGGGCCATGGGCTTTGCCGCCGCCGCAGTGGTCGTTAATACTCTGGCCCGGCAAACGCAATGACAGTAGCCGCGCCCGTGAGGGCGTGGACCGGGCAGTCGTGCCCACCCGCAGGCCACCTTCTTACGAAGGCAGCTACTCCCCGCTGATACGTAGCCGCGCCCGTGGGCGTGGTCGTCAAACATAACAAGCGATTCTCAATTTCACCACTTGACAAGACTGATCCGCTGGGCTCATCTTCACACTCGCAAGAGCTTCCCCGTGGAAGCAACACCGGTTTGCCCGATAGTGTAATGGTAGCACGACAGATTCTGGTTCTGTTTGTCGGGGTTCGAGTCCCTGTCGGGCAGCCATCCTTCGCCTTGGCGAAGGATGGAGTTAGAGGGGATTTCTCCAATCAATGCCGAAGCGGGCGAAATCTGTGTCTGCCGTGTCCACTGTGGCCTTGAAGCGTAGGGCGGAGGCCGCGATTTGTGCGTCGGTGGTCAGGTTGCCTCCGGCACCTGCCCTGTGCAGCAATCGCATGGCGCAGTCGACATCCTCGGCTGTGAAGTGAAGTACGCTCACACAGTTGACCGCTGTCCACTGATCGACAAAGCCGATGGCCTCATCAATCCGGAGGGGGCGTTCGAAGGCGCGGGGATTCGTGCCGATACGGATAAAGGCGAAGAGAACGCAGGGGCAAAGACCGACTTCCTCCGATCCACGGAGAAGCCCCTCCCACCAATCTTTGGCCCTTTTGTGAAAAGGGTTCGTTTGGTCGTAAGCGTAAAGGAGAAGATTGGCATCTGGAATAATCACTGGTTTTTCCCTTGGTCGTGCGTGATCTTGTGAAAACGCTCCACTTCCCATTCTGTATCCAGATCCTGCAAGCGGGCGGGATCGATACCCGCTTTCAGCCCCATCGGACGTGCCTGCACACGAAAAATATCTCCTTTCACCGTACCCGGCCCTTTTTCGAGACCCTGGGCCACAACACGTTCCAGAGTTTGCCGAAAGCTCGTCCCTCTCGCACGCATTTCATCGTGCAAGCGCCGGACCAGCTCATCATCCAAAGTGATCGTAGTCCTCATGATGACAGCATCATGATGTCTAAGAGGCCAAGGCGTCAACCAGGAAAGTTTATGCAAGTGGGAAATGAATTGAACATCCTGCTGCAACAAGCCGCTTCGTCCCGTCGATTTAAATTAGAATTTGATAACCATCGATAGTCATCTATTGAATAACTTGCCTTAGGGTTCCGGATTCACCGGGCCCGGGGTTTTGAGTGATGAAGGATTTCTTTAAAAATGTTTTGGCGAATGTAACGGCGATGGCGCTGGTTTTTGGGGGGCTGGGTGCTTTCCTGATGCTGGTGTTTATTGCTTTTATTGCGGTGGTGGGGCAGGAGGGGGAGGTTCCGGTGAGGGCGAACTCTGTACTGGTGTTTGATCTTTCTGCCACAATCGCGGATGCACCGCCACAGGATTCATGGGAGGCGATCGTGTCCGAGGCCTTTCAGGGACCCGGAGTCCCACGGTATTACTTGCTGGAGTTACTGGATGCGATTGAACAGGCGGCGGAGGATGACCGGATCGGAGCCATCCTGTTGCGGGGTAGCCTGATCTCCCAAAATTACGGATCCGGCCTGGGGGTTTTGCGCGAAGTGCGGGATGCCTTGATCCGTTTTAAGGAAACGGGGAAACCGGTGATTGCTTATCTGGAATCGCCATCTCAGCGCGACTACTACCTGGCTTCAGCGGCGAACGAGATTATTTTGCATCCTTATGGTGAGTTACCGCTGCCCGGACTGGCCTCGGAGTCCATTTTTTTCGGCAATGCGCTGAACCAGTACGGGATCGGGGTGCAGACCACCAAGGTGGGCCGCTATAAGGGGGCCACGGAAATCTTTACCCACAATGCCATGAGTCCGGAAAACCGCGAGCAACTGACAGAGGTGCTGGGCCAGCTTTGGTCCTTCATGGTGGCGGACATGGCCACGGCCCGTGGTTTATCCTTGGAAACATTCTTCGATTTGAGCCGTGAATACGGGTTCTTCAGCGCAACACGGGCGAAGGAACTCAAGTTGGTGGACAGGACACTTTACTTTGATCAGCTGCTGGAGGACCTGCAGGAACGTTTCGGCAAGGCGCATTGGGGAGAGACCTTTGTTCAGGTGAACCTCAGGAGTTATATCAATCAAATAGGGCTGAACCATTATCGGGGCTCTTGGCGCGGGGATTCGTATATTTCGGTGATATATGCGGAAGGGGATATTGTGGATGGGGAAGGCGGGTCCGGCTATGTGGGGGGCGACTGGTTGGCCCGCCAGATACGTCAGGAACGGCTGGATCCGCAGGTGGCGGCGATTGTGCTTCGGGTCAATTCCCCGGGAGGCAGTGCGGTGGCATCGGAAGTGGTGCAGCGGGAGATCCGCGAGGCGGTTAAGGATACTTGGGTAATTGTATCAATGGGCAGTCTGGCAGCGAGTGGAGGTTATTGGATCTCGGCTTATGGCGACTGGATTTTTGCCGAACCGGCTACCATTACCGGGTCAATCGGGGTTTTTGGCCTCATCTTCAATTTTCAGGATATCGCGGGGCGGCATGGCATATCCTTTGATGGGGTGAAAACCGGCCCCTATGCCGACCTTTACACCCTGTCGCGTCCCAAGACGGAGAGGGAAATGAAACTTATTCAGGAACGAACGGATTTTCTCTACGATGCTTTCCTGGACAAAGTGGCGGAAGGCCGGAGTCTCGACCGGGCTAAGGTGGAATCTTTGGCCCAAGGCCGTATCTGGACCGGTTGGCAGGCGGTGGAATCCGGCCTGGTCGATGAACTGGGCGGGTTGACCCGTGCGATTCAATATGCGTCTGAAGTCGCGGAGCTGGGGAGCGGCTGGACCCTGCGGCAAATTCCGGAAAAACGTGACAAGGCCGAAGCCCTTCAGGATCTTCTCCGGCACCATGAGCTGGAACCACTGGTCGCCCGCTCAACCTTGGCCAACCATCCGGTGAGCAACCGTATCCTGCGCGAACTCGCATGGCTGCGCAGCTTCAACTCCCCCCAGAGCGTCTATGCCCGCCTGCCCTTCCTGATTGAGCCGTAAGCCTACCCGTTTCAACCCTCTAACTTCTATCTTCGTTACCTTTGTTAGCTTCTGTAAAAGTGCGGTTGCAAAGTTTTCACAGAAGCCAACGAAGGAAACGAAGGGGTCTTGGTTGCTTATAGCCTACAGCCTAAATACCTACAGCCTAAATACCTACAGCCTAAATAGCGACAGCCCTCGCTGAAGCTTCAGGCTACTCTCTGAGATTACCCGATTCGCTCGAGCAGTGTATGGAGTCGTCCGACCATGGCCCGCGGGTCGGCCAGCATGCCGGCACTGATCAGGGCGTTGTCGAAGATCTGTTCGGCCACCAAGGTGGCGGTCTCCTCGTTGTTCTCACGGATGGAAGCCAGCTTTTTGACCAGCGGATGGCGCGGGTTGATCTGGAGTTTCACCGGTGAAAGCGTCTCCTCGCCTTCCTGTTCTTCCCGCTGCATGGCCTGCATGAAACGGCGCATCCCGGCGGTCATGAACTTGTCGGCATTGAGGGCCACCGCCGGGCTGTCCACCAGACGATTTCCGACCTCCACTCCGGTCACTCGTTTTTCTCCCAGAGTGGACTTGAGCCAGTCACAGAGTCCAGCGGCCTCTTTCTCGGGCAAAGGCTCCCCGGCAGTCTGCTGCGCTTCGCCTGGCAGCTCGAGGCCGTCGGTGTCGGCGGAGATCAGTGATTTTTCCTTGAACTGATTGAGATGGCTCATGACGAACTCATCGATGGGCTCGAAGCAATAAAGCACCTCCAGTCCCCGTGCTTTGAAGGCTTCAAGGTAGGGGCCCTGTTCGATCGCCTTGCGCTGAGGGCCGCTTAGGAAGTAGATCTCCTTTTGTTCCTCCTTCATCCGGTCCACATATTCCTGCAGCGAAGTCAGTTTGCCCGGTTCGGTCCAGGAAGACTCAAAACGCAGAAGGGAGGAGAGGTTTTCGCGGTGTGCGAAGTCCATCGTGACACCCTCCTTGATATAGACGCCGAAGGTTTTCCAGAAGCGCTGATACTTGTCGCCCTCTTTTTTGGCCATGGTTTCCAGATGCTTGATGAAGCGTTTGGTGATGACCGCATTGAGTTTTTGCAGGAGGGCGGAGTCCTGCATGGATTCGCGCGAGATATTGAGCGGAAGGTCGGCGGAGTCGATGACGCCTTTGAGGAAGCGCAGCCACTCGGGCAGCAGCTTCTTGGGCTGCGGGTCAATCAGGACCTTACGGCAATGCAAGGCGACCCCCGGATCAATTCGCCCGAAGCCCATGGCTTCCGGGTTGCTGCCCGGTATGAACAGCAGGGCATGGATGGTCAGCGGGGCATCGGCGGAGAAGTGCATCCAGTCCATCGGCTCATCGAAGGCCTTGGCCTGGAATTTGTAGAACTCCTTGTACTCCTCTTCCTTGATGTCGCCCTTGCTTTTCAGCCAGACGGCCTGGGTGGTGTTGATCTTGTCGCCGTTCAGGCTGATCGGGAATTCAATAAAGCTCGAGTAACGTTCGAGGATGGCCTTGATGCGGGAAGCGCTGGCGAATTCCTTGCAGTCCTCCTTCAGCCGGATGACGATCTTGACGCCGCGCCGCAGACCCTCGGTTTCCTCGATGGTGTAGCTGCTGTTGCCGTCACAAGTCCAGAGCCAGCCTTTGCTTTCGGGGTGCCAGCTCCGGGCATAAACTTTCACTTCCTCCGCTACCATGAAGGCTGAGTAGAACCCGACCCCAAACTGGCCGATCAGGTTGTCATTGCCGGATCCTTTTTCTTTCAGGGCCTTGAGGAAAGCCTTGGAACCGGAGTGGGCGATTGTGCCGAGGTTTTCCACCAGATCGTCGCGGGTCATTCCGATCCCGTGATCCTGGATAGTGAGCGTCGCGGCGGTGTCGTCCGTGGTGAGGTTGATTTCAAGCGGCAGGTTCGCGTCGAGGACCGCTTCTTCGGTTAACTGTGTGTGCCGTAGTTTTTCCAGGGCATCGGAGGCGTTGGATACCAATTCACGGACAAAGATTTCTTTGTCGGTGTAGAGTGAGTGGACGACGATATCCAGAACCTGGCGGACCTCGGCCTGGAATTCATGACGTTCTTGTGTGGTGTTGGACATAGTGAATCAATAATGTGAAAATGCTTGTAACCTGTGGAGACCCCCGGGAGAGAAGCCATCGTTTGCAGCAGCCCTGATGATTTCCGGGAAGAGTGGAAAAAGGATTCCGATTCGTGGAAAAAGTCAAGTTTCCACTGCTTCGGCCATACTCTTGCCCTCCGTCCGGTTTGCGGGGAGGGTCATACGAAATGCGGCTCCGCCGAGCGGGGAGCCTCCGATTTCCAGCGTACCTTTGTGCAGCTCGATTCCTGCTCGTACGGAAAAAAGGCCCAGCCCCTGACCACGGTCTTTGGTGGTGAAGAAGGGCTGCAGTATCCGTTCTTTGTCTTTTTCGGAAACACCCGGACCGTTGTCTTCGACAGAGACGAGAATACATCCGTCGGTTTTGCGCATGCTCAGCAGTACCCTGCCATTCGCCCCGGCGGCTTCAGCCGCATTGAGCAGCAGATTCAACACGGTTTGCTGGAAAACCGTCCGGACAATGGGTCCGGTGACTTCAGGCTCAATGGATGTTTCGAGGCGCACACCGTTGAAACTCGGGTGAATACGGGCCAGTCCGGCCGATTCGTGGAGCAAGGCCGATACCTTGCAGGGGGTAAAGTTTGCGGACATGGCCTCCTTCCCTCCCTGCATCATGTGGTTGTTCAGATCGACCAACTGTTGAAGGCTTTGCTCAATGGGCTCCAGCAAGGTGTTCCATTCCTGTAGCTGAACCAGCTTTCGCTTCAGAAAACTGAAGGAGAGGGTCATTGAGGAAAGCAGGTTGTTGGCATCGTGACCAATCGCGGAAACGATCAGGCCACCATAAGCCTTTCGCTCAACTTCCTGCATGGCCTCACGATAAAGCTGGTCCGCCTCCACATGAGTCCGCAAACGCTTAAGGAGAAAGAGGCTGAAGGCAAAAAAGAGGCTTCCGGTGATGGCGATGAAGGCGATGCCTTTTATAATTTCGAGCTGTTTCATCTGCTCGACAGACTCCACCCTGACCTCCGCCATGCTCGAAGACAGGATGATGTAAGCAAAGCCGATAAGCAGATAACTGCCGGCAAGAAGAAAGCTTAACCTGTAGGGGTTGAAAAGGCGTCCTGCCTTAGCTGGGGTCATGGCAGCAAAATTAGATGATTTTATGGTTACAGTCAAACTAACCAGTAAGAACTTGCTTCAGAAATCGGGTAGCCGCGCTCGTAAGAGCGTGGTTGCGGACGATGGCAACTGCATATACCTGTGAATCCCGGGATTCTGGATTGCGCCTTAATTGGAATCGTCTCCTAATGGGGCGATGGATCAACCTTCCTCTTCTCACTCCTGCTTTTGGATAAGCGACCCCCGGGCGATCCAGGCGGTATTCGACCATCGGCCACAGGCAGCCCAAAAGCTGCTTTTCACCACACGGATTGAAGGTCCCTTGGGTGAGTGGTGCCACCGGATGGCTGATAACCGTAAACCTTACAGCAAGCTTGCTTACCGTGAGTTTGCCAAGGAAACGGGCCTACCTTCGCGGACCCCTTTTGCCCTGGCCGTGCAGCCGATTCACCCCGCATCTCTCAAGCATTCGCATATGCAGACTTGGCACCAGGAGGGGAAATCGGTCCTTTTCCTGGATCGCATCGAAGAGGGAGCCTTGCTGGGCCAGATCGTTCGTACTGCAGCAGCTTTTGATATCTCTTCGGTTGTCTTTTCCCGCCAAGATGTTCCCCTGCCGATCGGAGCGGCGGCCTTTGATCAGGCCAAGGGAACCTTGGAAACCGTCAAACTCTACCAGGCCGGTGCCCTGCTGCCTTTGCTTAAACCCTTGAAAACTCAATTTCTCGTCACTTGTCTCGGTGGGCCTGGTGCCCGCAAACCGGATTTGGAAAAACCCCTGCTGGCTCCCGGGCGTCCATTGGCCGTCGTTCTTAGCACCGATCCGGCCGGGATCGACGGACGTTTGGCCGCCGCCTGCGAACACCGCATTGCCGTACCCATGGATGAGCAGGGTACGCCGACCCTGGATGCCAGCCACAGTTTGGCTATCGTCTTGCATTGGATCCAGGGCAGTAGCCGCCGCAAGAAGGGCAGCGGTTTTCTGGAACGCAAGAAGCAGGCAAAAAATAAGGCCCCCGCCTAACTGATATGAAATGGATGAATCATTTCTCAGTCCTTATTCATCCGCCTTCATTATGTCTTTGAAATCCGTCAATCCCGCTACCGGTCAACTCAACCGCGAATTCCCTGAAATGCCTTTGGCCGAGGTCTTCAGTGTTATTGAAAAAACGAGTCAGGATTTTGAACAATGGCGTCGGAAACAACTGGCGGAGCGGGCCGACTGTTTTCGCAACCTCGCCAAGCTGTTGCGTGAGAACAGCCGGCAGTATGCGGAAACCATTACCCGTGAAATGGGGAAACCGGTTCGTGAGGCCGTGGCGGAATGCGAAAAGTGCGCCTTTGTCTGTGAGTACTATGCGGATCATGCGGCAGGGTTTTTACAGGATGAGACAATCGGAACCGATGCGAAAAAGAGCCTGATCACCTTTCAGCCGATCGGTCTGGTTCTGGCGATTATGCCCTGGAACTTTCCATTCTGGCAGGTATTCCGGGCTGCCGTCCCGATCCTGATGGCAGGAAATGGTGTGCTGCTCAAGCATGCCTCCAATGTGCCGGAATGCGCCCTCACACTGGAGGCGCTTTTCCACCGGGCCGGCTTTCCCCTGCATATTTTCCGTACCCTGCTGATCAGTTCCAGGGATACGGCAGTGGTGATGGCCCACGAGGCGGTGCAGGCGATCACACTGACAGGCAGTACCGCAGCGGGGGAAAATGTGGCCGCGTTGGCCGGAACCCGGATCAAGAAAACGGTGCTCGAGCTGGGGGGCAACGATCCCTACCTTGTGCTGGAAGATGCCGATCTGGATCTTGCGGTGCAGGCCTGTATTGCTGGGAAAATGTTGAACAACGGGCAAAGCTGTATCGCGGTCAAACGGGTCGTCGTCCTGGAGTCTGTGCGGGAGGACTTTGAGGCTCGTCTGTTGAAAGCACTGCAGGATTATGTGCCGGGGGATCCCATGGCAGAGGATTGTCGTTGCGGCCCGCTGGCCCGGGAAGATCTTCGTGACGAGTTGCACGGGCAGGTCCGAAAAAGTATCGAGGCGGGGGCTCGCCTCCTGATGGGGGGCACGGTGCCTGAGCGTCCCGGGGCTTGGTATCCACCCACCGTTCTGAGTGGGGTCGGTCCGGGGATGCCCGCCTATGACGAAGAGTGCTTCGGACCCGTTCTGAGTATTGTCCCGGCCAAGAATGAGGCGGAAGCGGTTCGCATTGCCAATGACAGTGCCTATGGACTTGGGGCCGGTATCTTCTCACGAGATGAAGCCAAAGCCCTCCGCTTGGCGCGGGAGGAACTGCAGGCAGGTACGGTGGCCATTAACGATTTTGTCAAAAGCGACCCCCGCCTGCCCTTTGGCGGAACCAGGCGATCCGGTTATGGCCGTGAACTGGGCAGTTTCGGAATCCGCGAATTCGTCAATATCAAGACCGTGGTCCTGCGCGGTTGAGACTTGTTGGCTAATCCGAATGGCAGTTAGTTAAGGCAGAGCGTCGAAATCGAAATCGGGTCTCCAAATCGATCGTTTTGCTTTCGTCATCTCTGCTTGCGACACCAATGATCATTTAGGATTCTGCTGCAGAACTGAAAGGAGCACGGGCATCTTGCCCGTGTTCTTCCAACTTCGCCAAGGCTACGACGCACAAGTTCGCTCCGTCGATTTCGATAGCCTGCTTTAACTAAGTGCCATTCGGCTCAGGTCTTTCCGATTCCGTAGGCCTCGAAACCGACCTCCCGCAGATATTTCAAGTCGAGGAGGTTGCGGCCATCGAAGAGGAAGGCGGGCTTTTTCATGGAAGCACAGATCTTCGGGTAATCCAGTTTTTTGAAAGCATCCCATTCGGTGAGAATGAGCAGTGCATGGGCGTCCCGGGCTGCTTCGTAGGGATCCTTGGCAAGGGTGATGGCTGGATTGGGTTGGCCGTCAGCGGTGAGTGCCGCTTGGCCGAGGTCCCGGAAAATGGTTTCGGCAGATACCTTTGGGTCGTAAATCGAAAGGTGAGCCTGTTCCATCAGCAAGTCGCGGCAAACATAGATGGCAGCGGACTCACGGGTGTCGTTGGTGTCTTTCTTGAAGGCAAATCCAAGGACCGCGATTTTTTTACCGGAAACGGTATTGAAGAGCGCCTTGACGATCCGGTTCACGAAGCGCCGTTTTTGGTAGTCGTTCATGATGACGACCTGCTCCCAGTAATCGGCGACCTCCGGTAACCCGAAGTGCTGGCACAGGTAAACAAGATTTAGAATATCTTTCTGGAAACAGGAGCCTCCAAAGCCAACGGAACTTTTCAGAAACTTGGGACCGATCCTTGAATCCTGACCAATTGCATGGGCCACTTGATCCACATCGGCCTCGGTGGCCTCACAAAGGGCACTGATGGCATTGATGGAGGAAATGCGCTGCGCGAGGAAGGCGTTGGCGGTCAATTTCGAAAGCTCACTGGACCAGACATTGGTGGTGAGAATCCGCTCTTTCGGTACCCAGCGGGCATAAATGTCCACCACAGCCTGAAGCGCCTTCTGCCCCTCCGTGCTTTCCTCGCCGCCGATCAGGACCCGGTCGGGATTTTTCAGGTCTTCGACGGCCGTCCCTTCAGCCAGGAACTCGGGATTGCTTAGGACCTGAAAACGAACCCCCGGTTTACCGGCTCCATCAAGGATGCGCCGGATGGATTCGGCGGTGCGTACCGGCAGTGTTGACTTCTCAACAACAATCTTGTCCGAATCCGCTACCTCAGCGATGTGCCGGGCACAGAGCTCAATGTACTTCAGATCCGCTGCCTTGCCTGCTCCCACGCCGTAGGTCTTGGTGGGGGTATTGACCGAGATAAAAAGGATGTTGCTCTCCCGGATCGCACCTTCGACGTCAGTGGAGAAAAACAGGTTGCGGCCCCGGGCCTCTTTGACCACCGCATCCAGCCCTGGTTCATACACGGGGAGTTCGTCCGAGTTCCAGGCCGCGATGCGGGCCTCATTGATATCGACGACGGTGACTTTGATGTCAGGGCATTTGAAGGCGATCATCGCCATCGTGGGACCACCGACATAACCGGCACCTATGCAGCATATTTTAGTCATACTTATACAGGGTTTGAGAAAAACACTGCATTAAGGGTAGATGCAACGGGAATGACAATGGCAAATTTGTTCGGGCCGGGAATACCGATTCTCCCTTTACAAAAGCTCCTGAATCGCGTGTAATCTGAAGCCAGTGCGGGTTTCTCCCGTAAAATTAGCATACATTATCTCCAACGTATAAAGTTCATGAAAAAAATCTTGTTAATACTCCTCTCGTCGATTCTCAGTCTTCCGGTTATTTCGCATGCCCAGCAGGAGGGAGCGGAGAGCAATATTCCTCCCGCCATCCGCGAAGGCTTTGTCCAGTTTCAGGAACGCGGGCGCAATCAGGCAGTCAGTGCCTGGCAGGAGCACTTTTCTCCCCGCCGTGAGCAAAGTAGCTTCGGTAACGATATTCGTAAGGTTATCGGGGAATACGATCGCAATTACGGCAACATGGAAAAGGCCGAGCTGATTATGGTCGAAGACGTTTCCCGCTCCTTCAAGCGCTACTACATCATGTGGGGCTTTGAAGAGGGCGTGCTCTTTGTCCGTTTCGACCTGTATGCCAGCAATTCTGGACTCAAGATTGTCGGCTGGGCCATGAATCCGGACCCGAAGAATGTCCTGCCAACGCAGGTCATGACTATCGGCAAATAAGTTTCCGCAAACACTGCGTTATTAAAAAGGGGGGCGATACGCCCCCTTTTTTTGTGTCCTCAAAGGAGCGCGGCTTCCTGGCCCGCTTATCTCACAAGATATGCGGGCTAACCGCTCAATTTCTCCCTGTCACGCAGGATCATGAGCCCTCATGCCCGGAGTGGCTGGTTCTTTTTCAATCAACTCAGACAACTCCCGTATGAATGCCTCGAATACCTTTTCCGTTGTTTCAGAGTCACCCTCATGGGAGGTCATCCTGACTTTTAGAAACATCCCCCGTACGCCGGTTACAAAAGTATCCGAAATGCGTTGGCCCTCGTGAACGGCACCCTGCACGGGAAGTTGCCGGTATTCGTAACGGGCCCACAGAAAAGGAGTCGGACGCGAGCCATAACGCCTTATTTTCCTCCCTAGCTCCTTGACCTCGGCGTAGGCTCCGACCTGCTCCATCAGGCGGATCCCCATCAGGGCTTCCAAATACTCCCGGACGATAACTTCTGCGGAAATACCCTCCGGAATGTCCTCCAGCCCTTTGTTATAAATGTAAATATCGACTTTGATATTCTCATCATTGCCGTAGCGCAGGCTGTATCCCATCCCGGGCTCCTTGTAGGTCTGCCGACCTTCGTAGCTTAGTCCGGCAATCGACTCCGGAAAAGCCGTTCCAATATCCGCATCAAAGTGCGCACCTCCCGCCAGTGCGGATGTGAACAGACAAAAGAGCAGGGTCGTGCCGACTCGTGAACGTTGTCTCTGCATGGGAGTATGTTTAACGGAATAAGCCCTGTGTCCATCCCAAAGGGGTAGGTGCGACGCTTCAGCAAGCACCCCTTTTCTTTTCCGAAAATCCTGCTTGCGCTGTCGCTTTTAATATCACTATAAATCACCAGCATTGTGAAAACCATAGTGGCAAAAACGCGAGCATCTCCTGTATTCCGGGCCTTTCTGATGGCGGGAATTCTGTTCCTGTTGCCACTCTGTCTGGTGGGGCAGGAGGGAATGACGCTCCGCGATTCGCTGCGGCAGGGGTTGGTCTTCTTTTCGGAAAATAATCATGCTGGTGCGGCCGCAGTGTTCCGTTCCATGGAGGAACAATTCTCACGCGAGCCTGAGTATCCGCCGGTAAGGGAGCAGATTCTGCCGATCCGTGCCTACGCCCACCTGATGATCGGTGAGTCGGCTGAGGCGGTCAGGCTTTTTCAGGAGTATTTGCAGATGGAGCCCAAGGATACCCGTCAGCTGGCCTTTGTGCTTTTCAGCCTGGCCCAGGCCCAGCAGACCGAAGGACAACTGCGGGCGGCGATCGACACCTACCAGCGTTTTATGGAAACCGCTCCGGGGACCCCGGAGGCCGAGATCAGCGCATTGCGGCAAGCGGAACTTTATTTCGAATGCGGAGAGGCGGAGGAAGGCATGGCGCGCTTGATGGCCTTTTCCGGAGGAGAGGGAACATCTCCCACCCTGCGTACACAGGCCCGCTTGCGGGCGGTGCAGAAGGCTCAGGAGCAGGGGGATGTTCCGCAGCTGCGCCAACTCCTGCTGGACGAGCCGTGGCGGGTCGATCAGATGCCTGAACTGGCGATCCTCGCGTTTGCTGCTTTGCGGGCAGGGGACGATTTCTTGCAGGCCCGGGAATACGGGGATGCCATCCGCGCCTACCGGCTGGTTCCCCCGCGTTCGCTGTTGATCCGCATCCAGCAGGAACGCCTGGACACGGTCGAGGCCTTTTACCGGCAACAGGGCGGTGACCGTGGTGCCCTGCGTGGTGTTCGCGGGGACTATTTTCGCGACCTGCTGGCACGGATAAGGGGGCAACTGGCAGCCCTGCGGGAAAGCGAGGATTACACCCCCGGCTGGCAACTGCGTCTGGGGCAGGCATTCCTGATGAAGGGCCGTCACCGGGAAGCACTGCTGGTGTTTACTGATCTGGCGGAAAATGAGGCCTTGGCGGAGAGCTTGAGGGCGGAAGCGCACTACCGTTGGCTTCTCACACTCAGTGCGCGCCATGAATGGGCCAGAACACGGGAGCAGGCAGCGGTTTTTCTCGAACGCTACCCGGAACATCCGTTGGGGGCGGATGCCCTCTTGCTGGTGGGCAATGCTTATCAGGAACAGGGAAATTATGAGGAGGCGGTGGAGGTGTTCCGCGAGCTGTGCACACGTTATCCCGGCCACCCGCAGTTGGCCCGTTGGGAATTCCTGCTGGGTTTTAATCTGGTCCTGCTGGGCGACTATGCGGAGGCCCGGACGATTCTTGAGTCTTACCCCGCCCGCTATCCGGAGGGTCTGTTGTCGGTGAACGCTGCGCTCTGGCATGCCTTGAGTTACTTTTTCGAGAGAAAATATCCGGAAGCGCTGGAGCACCTTGACCACTTGGCAGTGAAAGCAAGGGGACATGGGCAGGAGCCGGAAATCCTGTACCGGAGGGCAAACACACTCTATGCCATGAAACACTTTGAGGAAGCGCTGGAGGCGATTGAGTACTACCTGAATACTTTCCCGCATCATCTGCGTGTTCCGGAAGCAGCGGTACTGCGAGGGGATATTTTAATGGGGAAAGGAGCCCTGCTGGAGGCATCAACGGCCTTCGCCGGAGTGGGCCCGGAAGCGGGGCCTTTGTTTCCTTATGCCGTGTTTCAACGAGGCAAGATATTGCGGGCACTGGAAGAGTACGATCTCATGATCCGGCATTTCCAAGACTACCTCGAAGGTGGAGCTAGCATCAGCCGGGTGCGGGTAGCGGAGGCATTACATTGGATCGGTTGGGCCTATACGCAAAAGGGGGAATGGCCCAAGGCCTTGCCCGTTTACCTGGAGGCACTCGACAAATATGGTAATGACAAACAGGCCTCCGAGGTTGGATTGATTTTGCAGGGCCTGGCCACCTTACACCGCCGGGTACGGGAAGGGCTGCCGGAGGAACTTCCGTCGGGTGAACGTTGGGAGACTTTTTTTAACGGTACCGATTTCAGGACCTGGCTGGCCGATGAGGCCCGCCGCGCCTTGGAGGGGGCCGAGTTCACCTGGTACAGCCGGGTGCAACTATACCAGCGCGACCTGGCCCTGCGCCAGCGTGATGACGACAGGGCTGTTGGTTTTGTCATGCAGATACTCGAACATGTGGAGTCGGAATTCCTGGATGCCCAGGGCTTGGCGGCAACGGCCCTGGTACTGGAAGATCTCGGTTCCCGCTCAGCCCGTGAGCATTTCGAAAAAATACTGGAATCCTTTCCGGCATCCGGAGAACGGGGCTATGCCTATGTGGGGCTGGCCCGCGCCGCTTCCCGGAAGGAGGATACAGCCGTGGCCAAACGTTATCTGAACCGTTTTTTCCAGGAAACCCCCATGCATCCGGCGGGCCCCGAGGCCATGCTTCTGCAGGGGGATATTCTAATTGGTGAAGGGGCAGGGGACGAAGCACTGGAGTTGATGGAATCCCTCCTTCGCCTGCGTCACGCCAGAGGACGTCCCCATGCCCACGGCCTGGCTTTGATGGCGAAAGCCGAGCTTTCCCGTGGCCGACCGGAGCGTGCAATCGCCTACTACCAGCGTATCTACAATTCCTACCGGGGCTACCCTGACCTCGTGGCCGTGGCCTACCTGGAAAGTGCCCGCCTTTTTGAGGAATTGGGGGAAACCGATCCGGCCCGACTAACACTCAAGGAAATGCTGGAGCAGCCTGCCCTCGAAAGCTTCACGGAATATATGGAGGGGCGTCAGATGCTTGAGCGCCTTGGTGGCCTGACGACGGAAGTGAATGCAGAGGGATACACAAGCGACGGAAAGGCTGATACTTGATGAAAATAAATCGAATCAAACGGCTTGTTTCACAGCATTCAGAAGTGCCCTTGGCCAGGCGTGGCCCGGTAAGTGGTAACGGGGTGTGGGCATTCTTGTCCGTAATTATGTTTCTGATGAAGTCGGCTGCGGGAACGGCTGGAGAAGCGCCACCCGGCGAAGTGATTCTGGCGCAGCCTCAGCGGATATACCTGGGGGATGGCCGTGTTTACGAAGGCCATGCGATACGTCTAATGGAAACCGCTCTGGTCTTCCGGGAAGTAACGGAAGAAGGCGAAGTCGAATATACGTTTGCTTCAGGCGATATCCGGAAACTGGAATTCCCGGGTGAAACCATTCAGGAGGAGGCCCTTATGCTGCTCGAAAGCGGGGAGCCGACGGCTGCCATACCACTGATGAATGCTCTTTACCGCCAACGCCAGCGGTTCCTCGCTCTGATGGAAGTGGAACAGGTGGTCTGGTTTCTCCATTATGTGGAAGCCCTGCTGGAGGCCGCCGATTATTATTCGGCCATCGCAGTTGCCCTTCAGTTGGAACCTTTTGTAGTCGAGGAATCAAAAGCCATCCGTTTGCAGGAACGGCTTCTGCTGGCCCATCACCTCATCGGGCTGGAAGATCGTTTGCAGACACTGGCTGAAAGCCTGCGGCAGCGGACCGGCCCCTACCGTCAGTCGGCCTTGAGTTCCTACTTGCCGGCACAATGGGCTGCCGAAGCGGAAGATTGGGAAACCGTACTGAATCTGTTGCTCGAACCCATTGTGTATTCCAGCCAGTTTCCCATGGAGCATCTGCCCGAAGTCTATGCACTGGCAATCCGGGCCTGTGAAGAAATGGGAGATCAACAGCACGCAGATCTTCTGCGTGAAGAAAAACAGCACCGCTATCTCAACCAATCAAAGTAGGCTGAAGCTTCAGCGAGGCCCTCTAAAATAACGCTTATGAAAAACATCAAATATTGTATGCTCATCAATATAACGATGGCGGCAGGGACTACTCTGTGGGCCGACGACAACGCGGTGGTGCCGGACGGAGGTCAGAACCTGTGGGACTTGATTCTGCAAGGCGGCTGGGCGATGTGGCCCCTGGGCGGCTGCTCGGTGCTGATGTTTTTTATCCTCTTCTATTGCTGGAAGGAAACGGCGCGGAACCGCTTTGTCCCTGACCGCCTGCTGCCCGGTTTGCGCCAGAAGATGCAGGAGCGTGCTATCACCTCAGCCAGTGAATTGCTTGCGGCCGAGGATACGGTCCTGTCCCGCTCACTGCTACCTGCGATGCAGAAAGCAAATCCTCAGGTGAAGGATGCCAATAAGGAAAAGGTGGAAACACTGTTGGTCGAGAATCTGGAGGCGGAGGAAAATGCGGTCGGACAATGGGTGAATTATTTGAATGTGGTGGCGGCAGTGGCTCCAATGATCGGCTTGCTGGGAACGGTCAGTGGGATGATCAGTGCCTTCCAGACTATTTCGATGGGAGGGATGGGACGCCCTGAACTGTTGGCTGGCGATATCGGTGAGGCCCTCATTACCACCGCCACGGGTCTGGTCGTAGGCATCCCCGCCATGATTTCCTATTTTGTCATGAAGAACCGCTTGGGCAACCGTATGATTGAGACTCTGCAAACAGCGTCCGGTCTGATCGATGATCTGGCAGAAAGTGATCCCCTGCTCTCTCCGGTTAATGTTTCTGTGCCGTGACAAATGCGTGTTCCAAATTGATTTGTATGTCCCGGAAGAGCAACGGAGGGTTGGAAAACCTGTTTCCTCCACTTGAAAAAGTCTGTGTGAGCTGGGGTAAATAGTGGGTGTCCTGAATTGCTCCTCTTAAGCATCTGCTTGCCAGATGGATGTGGGGTGCTATGGTGGCCGGAAATTCCAGAAGCGGGCAGTGTCAGGAGATGAATCTAAATACTGCGGTTTTTCGGATTAATAGTTACCATGATGATCATTTGGCGAAGAGTAGGGTGGCGGCTTTGGATTACCTTGGTCGGGCTTGCCCTGATGACGGCTGGGCTGTCCGGTGCCTACCAGCCTGCGGCGGTGCCCTTGGATGAGTATGACCCGATGGGGGAGTGGCCTGTCTGGCGCTGGGAGGTGCTGGCGGGGGATGATGCTCTCAGGGCAGGACTGCCTTCATTGGCGGAGGGACTGTTCCGGAATGTACTTGATCAGGAGCAGGTGTCGGCGGAGTCCAGGCAGTTGATCTACCCTAAGCTGGTCACAGCGCTGATCAGTCAGCGCAAGATACAGGAGGCCAGGGCTGTTCTGGACAGTCTGCCGGCGGAGGGAGCGGGTTATTTTCTGCGCCGGGCGCTGGTCAGTTTCAGTGCCTTGGACTGGGAAGGCGTGGAGCGTAACCTGCAGGAAGTGACTTTGAATCGTTTGGGTGCCGGCGATCGTCCTTGGTATTATTTGTTGCAGGGCTTGGGGGCGGAGCGCTCGGGGGATCGCGCGGATGCGGATCGGTGGTTTTCCCTGGCGGTGGAGGAGAGTGCGTCCTCGGCGCAGAAGGCTCAGTTTGAAGCTTTGATTCTGCGGGGACAGATCATTTCGGGCGAGGTCAATGAGGCTCTGGTGGAAAGGCTGGAGCAACGACTTTCGCTCAGTCAGGGAACCCGGGTGGGATTTCAGTTGGCCCGCCAACTGGCCGTGGTCCAGGACCAGCTGGGGAAGAAGGAACAGGCTATCGTCACTTTGCAGGAACAGTTAAAGGCTGTCTCTCCTGATGAGCGTCATGAGCAGGACCAGATTCGTTTGTATCTCGGCTTGATTGCCGGGACGGATTCTGCCCGCGGGCAGGAGGCCCTTCGGGCGATTCTGCGCGGGAGGGGGGAGCGCGATGTTCAGTCTCTGGCCCTTTATCTTTTGGCCGGAGGGGGGCGTGTAGCGGAGAATCCAGATGAATTCAGGCAGTTTCTGGATCAACTGATGGTGGATTATCCAGATCACCGTCTGCGGGACGAGTTGCTTTTTTTGCGGGCGCGCATGGCTTTGGCAGCAGGGATGGATGACAAAGCGGCGGAAGATATCAACCGCGTTCTGGAAGAGTATCCCGGATCCGAACTCCGGGGGCAGGCCATGCGGCTGCGGGCCTACTTGGCCTGGAACGCCAATCCGCCGCGTTATCGGACGGCGGCGGATTATTTGAATCAATTGCGGGTGACGCTGCCTTCCGGCCCGGAACGCTCCATGCTGGGGCGTCTGGTTGGGGATTGTTATTTCCTAAACGGAGACTATGAAGCGGCGGCGGATGTCTATGGGGTTGTATTGCGGGAGGAGGAATTGGACAGTGAAAGTGGGGCGATACTCTTTCAACTGGTACTGTCCAATCTGCGGGCGGGCCGTTATGATGAAGCGATCCGGCAACTCGACCGTGCTGTATTATTGGGTAAAACGGATACTCTGAACCGCTGGCGGGCGGAATGGAGCTTGATTGAGGCGATGCGGGAAGGCGGAAGAATGGCAGATGCCTATGAGCGTCTGGAGTTTATTTTACATTCTCCGGAAGTACCGGAATTACCGCTGGCTCTGCGTGTCAGGCTGCAGTGGCTGGAGGCCCAGCTGGCCTATGAAATGGGACAACTGGTCCGGGTCGTTGACTTGTGTGAGTTGCTGGAGGAAAAAGTGTCGGACGCTCCGGAGGGGACTTTCCCACCAGAGGTGAAGGATGAAATCGTGGCCTACACGCTGTTGATGAGAGGCAAAGCCCAGTTGGCCCTCGGGGAGGAAGAGCAGAGTCTGGCGCTTTTTCAGAGTTTGCGTGAGCGGTATGGGGATAACGAGGCTGCGGTGTTTTCCCTGCTGGAGGAAGCCCGTTATTTTGTGGGTAAGTTTAATCTGGCCCTGGCGCAGCAACGCTTGATTGAGTTGGCAGACACCTATCCGCAAAGCCCTCAAGCCGGGATTGCCCTGTACGAGGCAGCGGTGATTGCGGACAAACGGGCCTCGGAGGCGACCCGTAAGCAGGCCTTGGAAATCCTTTCCGAACGTTTAATTGGAAAAAGGCCCGGCGATCCGATCATCTTTTATGCCCGCTTGCTGCAAGGGGAGATACTCAGAAACCTCAATGAATTCGCGGCTGCCCAACAGCTCTATGAAAACATGTTGCGGGAATTTCCGGACCACCGGGAAATACATCTGGTGGAACTCGCCCGTTCCCGCAGCCTGCTTGGTCAATCCATTCGCGATTCCGCCCGCTTGCGCAATGCGGCGGCGGGTATGGAGCGGCTTTTTGACTTGCCGGACCTTCCGGTGGATGTGCGGGTGGAGGCAGGCTATTCATGGGCGGTGATTCTCAAGCAGTTGGAGGAACCCCGCCGCTCACGGGAAATCCTCTGGCTGGTCATTTCGCGCTTTCTGCGGGATCCCCAGTCCTCATCGCAACTTGGAGGCAATGGCCGTTACTGGATGGCCCGCACTGTTTTTGAGTTGGGCAACATGCTGGATAGTGAAGGGAGAACTTCGGATGCCCGCGAGGTTTACCAGTTGATACTGAACTATGAATTGCCCGGCCGGAGTCTGGCCTTATCGAGGCTTGATTGAATCGTGATGGGGGCAAAAAATCAGGAAAAAATAAATGCAGGTGAGTCGGACTAAAAAAGACGTATGAATTTTCTGGAATTATCTTTATTGGAAAAAGGAGGACCGCTGATGTGGCCCCTCCTGATTGTCAGTGTATTGGGGTTCGTTTTTTTTGTGGAACGGACCCTTTTTCTGCATAAAGGGCAGATCCGGTCGACAGCGTTTCTGGACGGAATAAAAAATCTGGTCCGAAAACGACGCCTGCTGGAGGCACTGACTGTTTGTGAGGAAACACCCGGTCCGGTACCGGTGGTGGTGAAGGCGGCGCTGCTCAATCATGACAAACCGGAGGCGAGAATGCGCGCGGCGGTTCAGGAGGCGGCGATTGTGGAGGTGCCGGTTCTGGAAAGACGGATCGGTACGGTGGCGGCGATTGCCAAGATTTCGCCCTTACTTGGTTTGTTGGGTACAGTGGTTGCGATGTTGCAGGGCTTTTATGCACTTCACGCAGAAGGGGCCTATGCCAATGCGGCTTCCATGGCGGGCAGTGTGGCGCAGGCGCTTATCACAACGGCGGCAGGTTTGGCTATCGCGACCATGGCCTATCTGGCCCACCACTTTCTGCACGGCCGTGTGAGGGCCTTGGTCCATGACATGGAGTGGGTGGGAAATGATATTATGCAGTTCCTGTTGTATGACCTCCCGGAGGAAGAGCAGGAGGAGGGAGAACCAGGGGAGGGAGAATAATAGTATGTCGCTGTCCCGTCCTCTTGAACTGGAAAAAACGCTCCAACCGCTGGAGCGTCGCTTGGATCCTGTGCCGCTGATCGATGTGCTGTTGCTCACCTTATTGTTTTCTTTTCTGGGCTCACGCTTCATTTTTGCACCGGGACTTTCGATGGAATTGAATATGGAGCTTCCCCTGTCCGCAGATGCCCAGTTGCCGGGTATCCTGACTGACGATACCCTTACGGTGGCTGTTCTGACCGCAAAACAGTCGAACCTTCACCTCTTTGATGGACGTATCTTCACCCTGTACGATCTCGAAGCCCATTTTCGTAACAATCCCGTTGCGGAAGAGCGTCAGGGCCAAGCCGTACTCCTGGTCAAGATGCACAAGGATGTCAGCATGCAAACCTTTGTTCAGATTGCCGAGATGGCCCGAAAGGCTGGCTATGGCCGGGTTCAGGTTGCCGCCGCCACTCCTCCGGTGACCGAAGAGGCGGGTAATGTCCTGAACCTGCCGCCTGCCCGTTGATATGATCCGTCGTCTGAAACTCCGTTTTCTGGTTTGGAAAAGGCGCTTTGAGCCCACTCCGCTGGTCAAGATCGCTCTCTTGGTTGGGGTCGGGGTGCATGTGGCCGGGTTTTTGCTATTTCAGGTAGTGGCGGAAACGGAGCAGGGGCCGACGAGTCCGGAGAACTGGTTGTTTTACACGGCTTACGATGGAGATGAATGGGGGCCCCAGATGGCCGAGCATGCCTATCTTTTCGACACCGAACCGCTCTACCTGCCGACCGATCGCAATGCGGCGCCCCGTCTTATTCCACAATCAGGGAGCGCCCGTCAGGGCAGAGGCCCTTTCCTGCCATTTACCCCGTCGGTTGTTCTGGATGATCATGCCCCGGACATGGATGAGTGGCTGCTTTCCCGTTCGATTCCGTGGCCTGTGGACGACCCCCTGCCCTTGCAGCCGACTGAATTATTACAGGAGTTTGGGAGAGCGGAACAGGATGTCGAACGCCTTGCTCCGCGTCTGGCCCGGGTTACGGTAACCAACCAGTATTCCGGTCGGGTGGTGGTGGAGGCCGAGCTTGCCGCCCCGGCGGAGTGGCCCCCTGCTTACGCCACCTTGTGGGATCCCGCCGTGTTTATGGTGCTGGTGGAACCGGGTGGAAGAGTGGGGCAACCGCTTCTGCTGCGTTCAACCGGTATCGAATCCCTGGACCGTGAACTCCATCAGAAGATACTGGAGTCCAGAATTCTGAGCAGTCTACCGGCAGGCTACCACAGGGTTGAGGTCGGTCCTTGATTTTTGGCGTAGGCTTGATCAAACAAGCGTTAGCCTTTCCTTGCGTTTCGCTTTTCACCGGACGGTTTTCATGGACAGCGGTTCCAGCGTGTTTAGAGTGCCGCCATGGCATTTCAAACTGAGCAAGTCCGTGGGCTGCGATACAACCAACATGGCGACCCCGCCGAAGTTTTGCGCCTGGAAAAAGAGGCGGTACCTCAACCGCGGCCAGGCCAAGTGAGTTGGGCCTTGGTGGGAGCCAGCATCAATCCTTCCGACCTGGGTATGATCCGTGGTCTCTATGGGCGCCTGCCCGAGTTGCCCGCCTGCGCCGGACGCGAGGGGGTGGGTGAGGTTATTGCAGTGGGCGAGGGGGTCAGGCATCTGAAGGCAGGTGACTGGATCCCTCTACCTGAAGGATGCTGGAGGGAAGGGGGACTGGCGGAAGCCGACACCTTACACGCTCTGCCGAAGTCGCTGGCGTGGACGCAACTGACCACCGCCTTCATCAATCCCCCGACGGCAATGCGTCTGTTAGAGGATTTTGTCGATTTGCAGCCTGGTGACTGGATCATACAGAATGCCGGGAACTCGGCCCTCGGCTTTGCCGTGGCGGAGCTGTGCCGCGAGCGGAAACTGCATTGCCTTTCTTTGGTCCGGGATCCCGCCCGTTGGGAAAAGCCTTTGCGGGCTGCCGGGGCCGCCGCCGTCGCCCTCGACGATTTGGACTACACCCGGGACTGGAAAAACCTGACTGGTGGCAAGCGTCCGCGTCTGGCTTTGAATTCGGTCGGTGGCGAGAGTGTCAGCCGGATGATCAAGCTGCTGGCCAATCAGGGGGTGCTGGTGACCTTCGGTGGAATGACCGGAGAGAAAGTGCGCTTTCCCACCCGTTATCTCATTTTTAACGATATCGCCCTGCGTGGATTCTGGATGGATCGCTGGGTCCGTGAAAACGGCCCGGAGGCGGTTCACGCTTTGCGTGAGAAAGTCTTGACCGGGATGGAACGGGGATTGTTCCGCACCCGGGTCGCCGGAATTTATTCCCTCGATAAGTGGCCGGATGCACTGGAGGCCGCCTCGCAAGGGGGGCGGGATGGTAAGATCCTTTTCCGGGGTCCGGCGGCACCGGCGGACGCATGAGTTTTCGTCTCCAATCCCTCAACTTGTCCGAAGGCAAAGGGACCCCGCTGTCCTGGCGGGTCTGGCTGGCTCCGAACCTGGCAACGACGGCTCCACTGGACCGGATTGCGGTCAGGGTCGAGGCTTGCCTCGGGAAAGAGACGATCCCTCCGGAAAAACTGGACCGTGGCCGGGCTTATGTGATGGAAGCTCCGCACATTCTGGCGGCGGCTCTGCTCGAGAATTGGTGTGGAGGCCGCATCTACAGTATGATGGAGTTGAGCCGTGACCGCCTGCGCCAATTGCTTGCTCCCCTTGAAGGTGAGCCCGTGATTTTTTCCTTCAATCGTCCCGGCCAGCCTATTCCTTGGGAGAACGGTCGTCTGCCGGGGGTACATGAGCACTTGGAGGCCGATGAGCGGGTTCCGGAAGCGCCTGAGCAGACACCTCCGCCACAGCCTCGACAGGAAGCGGTTTCCGTTGCGGAGGAGGACCTCATGCGTATGGAAATCGACGGCTCCCTCCAATACCTGGTGATCTCATTGCCCTCGCGGGAAAGCGTGGTGTACCGGGATGCGCTTGATCTCGTCAAGCGCTGGGCGTTCAAATTGGAGCCCTCCAATCGCAAGTGGTGGCTGCGTGACCGTCATCAGGCGCTGTCTTTTCTGGCACAGCACAAAGAGGACTTGGAGACACGCTACCGGGCCAAGGTGGCTCCCCGTCTCGCCGCAAAACTGAAGGAAGTCCGCTGGGCTGGCGTCCGGACGGAAGTCCGGGAAAAGAACGGGGCCTATGAAGTGGACCTGCGGCTTGATGTCGAAGGGCTGTCGGATGTGGAGTTGCAGACGGCGCTGGATAAGAACACTCCCTACCTGGACGTCGGGGGACACCTGGTTTTGCTGGAAAAGAAAACACTGGATCATTTGCGCGAAGCCCAGATGCAGCTGAGTGGGCAGGCGGACCAGCCGCTTGTGCCCGCTTTGAAAAAGAGGCTGCTTCCCTCGGAAGTCCCCGCGACCGATCTTTGGATGGAGGAGCTTCCCCTGAACCTGGAGGCTCCGGAAACCTGGAAGGAAAGGGGACAGGCCCTGCGGCAGCTCGACTCGCTTCATCTTCCCCCACTGAGTGCCTTGCTGCAGGATGCCCTGCGTGGCTACCAGAAAATAGGCCTTGGCTGGCTCTGGCACCTGTACCGTAACAGGCTTGGTGGAATTCTGGCGGACGAAATGGGTCTTGGGAAAACCATCCAGGCCTTAGCCTTGCTGTTGGCCGTTCATCAGGAAACCGAAGCCTCCAGACCGGGGCTGGTGGTTTGTCCGGCCAGTCTGGTGGAAAACTGGCGGCGTGAAGCTCATC
>CAZCJJ010000032.1:0-27562 GCA_964499045.1 uncultured Opitutales bacterium
TAGGCTCCTGTAAAGACACCGGTTTTTTCCTTGGCCAATTCGGCCCGCTCCAGATCGCTTTTGGCGGCGGCTTGCTTGACGTAAGAGGCGACCTCATCCTTCTGTTCGGGGGTCACCAGGCGCTCAACCAGCGGATGCTCGGGAGAGAGAACCATGTAGGTGGCACCAAAGAGGGTGTCCGGTCGGGTGGTGAAAACCTTCAGCTTTTCCCCTGGCAGGCTCTCCAGTTCAAAAAGCACCTCAGCTCCCTCGCTGCGGCCAATCCAGTTTTCCTGGAGCCGTTTGGTGGAGTCGGGCCAGTCCAGATCCTTGAGGCCGGAAATCAGTTTCTCGGCATAAGCGGTGATACGCAGCACCCACTGGCGGAGAGCACGGCGCTCAACGGGGTGACTGCCACGCTCCGAGCGGGGACCCTCCGGAGTGTTCAGGATTTCCTCATTGGCGAGGACGGTGCCGAGTTCGGGGCACCACCAGACCGGTTTTTCGTCGACGTAGGCCAGGCCGTGCTTGAAAAGCTGGAGAAATATCCACTGTGTCCAGCGGTAATAGCGGGGGTCGGTGGTGTTGATTTCACGCTCCCAATCGTAAACGAATCCCAGTTGTTCCAACTGCTCTTTGAAGCGGGCCACGTTGCGGAGAGTGGTCTCCGCCGGGTGGGCTCCGGTCTTGATCGCATACTGCTCGGTAGGCAGGCCGAAGGCATCCCAGCCCATCGGGTGGAGCACGTTCATGCCCTGGGCCTTCTTGAAACGCGCGAGCGCGTCTGTCGCAGTGTAGCCCTCCGGATGGCCGATGTGAAGCCCTGCTCCGGACGGATAGGGGAACATGTCCAGGAGATAATATTTGGGCTTGTCCGAACCTTCCGGCGTGGCAAAGGTCTTAGCTGACTTCCAGCGCGCCTGCCAGGCAGGTTCGATCTGGGAAAAATTGTAATCTGAGCATCGGTTGGCCATGATGGAAAAAGGAGCGAGTTTGCGAAGAATGCGGGATGCGTCAACCTTATGCATGCATCCTCTGCCTTGCAGTTGGAAGAGACTGGGCGCGCTGATGCTCTTGCCGCTGATGCTGTTGACGGGGTGCCGGACGACGCAAGAGGCCTCAACCCGCAATGCCGGATTTGAGCGTCTTTTGGATTCCGTTGTGCGTCTGGATATCTGGGAAACAACTTTTACAGGAGGTGCGCGTAAAACGGAACACGGGGTAGGGTCGGGAGTGATCATGGCCGCCGATGGCTACATACTCACCAATGCCCATGTTGTGAATCCTTATGCGGAACGCATTCTGGTCACATTGAACAATCTGGAGCGTGTACCGGCGAATTTGATTGGATGGGATCATTGGACGGATCTCGCGGTGCTGCGTCTGGATATGGATGAAATGCGTACAAGGAGCCTTGGGTTTTCCTATGCCCGTTTCGGAAACTCGGAATCGCTCATTCCGGGGGAAACCGTTTATGCAGTGGGGACTCCGAACGGGTTGACCCGGACAGTGACAAGGGGAATCATCTCGAACCCCAACCGTTTTTTTGAGGGTTCGCATGTTGGCCGTGGTTATGAAACAGGTTACTTTAACACCTGGTTGCAAACGGATGCGGCAATCAACCCTGGGAATAGCGGCGGGCCGCTTGTGCTTTCAGACGGGCAGGTTATCGGTATCAACACGCGGGGTTATCTGGGTGCCAATAATCTTGGTTTCGCCGTGCCGAGTACGATCGCACGCGAGGTGATGGAAACTTTGATCCGGGAAGGGCGTGTGACACGCAGCTATCTGGGGCTGTCTCCCGGTCCGCTTCAGGACCTGGAAACCTTTTACGAACTGGAAAGCAACCGGGGTATGCTTGTGCAGAGTGTGGATCCGGGATCACCGGCGGCGGAGGCCGGAATTCGCGCAGGCGATATCGTCCTTAAAATCGACGGCGAAGAGGTGGATGGCCGTTTCCCGGAGCAGCTGCCTGGTATCCAGCGCAGGATCGCACAGCGTCCGGTGGGATCATCCGTTACCTTTGAAATCAAGCGTGGTCAGGAAACGTTTGACGTGAGTGCAGCTACGGAAATGCTGATGAGCCGGGTAGGAGAGGAGTATGCCTTTGAGGAATGGGGGATGGGTGTGCAGAAGGTTTCCCGTTCCACCGCCCGGGAGAATCAACTGCGGTCCGATGATGGGGTGATCGTACTCGGGACACAACCGGGGTTCCCGGCGGCGGAAGCCGGATTGCGTCCGGGTGATATCATTACAAAGGTAAACCGTGAAAGCATCGACTCACTGGACCAGCTCAAGGAAAAATACGCTTCCTATCAGGAGACCCCGGACCGCGTGCTGTTCGAAGTGTTACGCAACCATCAGGTTTCGTTCGTTGTACTGAAACCCAGGTGAACGGACGGAGGCCACACGCTTACGAACGCAGCTGCGTAGCCGCGCCCGTGAGGACGTGGGCGGCGGAGGGGGAGAGTCAATTGCGGCGGGAACTGGACGATTCCTCTTCGGAGTCCTCGTCTTCATCCGCATTCTCTTCACTGGAGTCCGCATCTTCCTCGAAGTCATCGCTTTCCTCTTCCTCCTCGTCTTCATCCCATTTCATGGTTTCGTCTTCGACCAGGTTTTCGTCATCCACCAGATCGGGGAAGTCCTCGATATCCTCATCGGTTGGCTTGTCGGCCTTATCCTCGTCCATTTCGAGTTCATAGCCCGTTGGAATGTACTCAAGGATGGCGATGATTTCCTGAAAAATATGGGTGGCCCGGCCCTCCATGAAATTATTGTTCTGCTCCTCCCGGATTTCCTCTTCGAGCTCCTCGACGGTCAATTTCTTTTCGAACTCAATGCTGTCGTTGAGCAGCTTGACCCGGAGACGGGTGATATGGTCGATGAAGTCGGCGTAGGGGCCTTTTTCCTCGTCGATAATATCCGGGAGGGAAAAAAGCATCTCATCCGCTTCCAGGATACTTTCATTGACCCGGACCAGGTGAAGGCGGTTGTTGTCGAGTTTCTTTTCGATCCGGAATTTGAAAAAGGCCGTTTCGAGGATGTCATCCAAAAAGTCGTAATCGCGAAGGGCATCGATCAGGTCGATGATATGGGACATTTGACGCGGGTCGATGATACTGAGACCATCGAGATCCCAATGGATGTCATCACTGATCTCATCGACCCACCAGTTCATGTCTTCACCGAGGCGGACGGAGCACCATTCTAATTTAGGGGAGGAAGTTGGCATAGCTGAAAAACGGATTAGCTGAATGTCGTTCTTTTGTGTGCCAAACAAGTTTGGACACGAATTTATGCAAGGGTAAAGGACAGCTTTTTTGTATTTTTCAACCCTTTTCAGAGTTAAAAATCAAATTGACTAAAATTTTATGAGCAGACTGTCTTAGTAAGTTCCGGAAAACCCTGTTTTCCCGGAGCATTGAAATATCATTATGGGGGCATTTTACGAAAACATCGTTCGACCGATTCTCTTCAAGGGGGATCCGGAAGACGTTCATGAACGCAGTATATCCTGTTTACGGCTTCTAGGCCGGGTCAAACCTTTGGTCCATAGCATGGCGGGGTTTAATCAGGGCAACCCGGGTGTGCCCATATCTCTATTCGGCCTGAAATTTCCGAATGCGATCGGGTTAGCTGCCGGGTTTGATAAGAATGCCCACTGTTGGGAGGTGATGGATGCCTTGGGCTTTGGCCATGTCGAGATCGGAACTGTAACCCTGCACGAGCAGCCGGGCAACCCCCGGCCACGCATTTTCCGTTATCCGGCGGAAGAGGCGGTCATCAACCGGATGGGTTTCCCCAATGATGGTGCCGAGGCGATAGCCAAACGCCTGTCGAGGGCCACGGATCCACGCCGCCGTCGCTGTCCCCTGGGCATTAACATCGGTAAAAGCCGGGTGACCTCTCTGGAGCAGGCAGTCGATGATTATTTGGGCAGCTTTCATCTGCTGGCGGATTATGCGGACTATTTTGCCATCAATGTCTCCAGCCCCAATACTCCCGAATTGCGCAAGCTGCAACAGTCCGATCACCTCAGGATACTCCTGGGAGCCCTGCAGAAGGCCGATCAGGAACGTTCCCGCAAACTCGGCAAGCCCCGGATCCCGATGCTGGTCAAAATCGCGCCTGACCTGACTTTTCATCAAATAGACGAGATTCTCGGGATTGTTCAGGAACTTGGCTATGCCGGGGTGATTGCTACGAATACAACGATTGAGCGCAGTGGGGGCTTTGCCGAAATCAGTGAAACCGGCGGTCTGAGTGGGAAGCCGTTGCTGGACAAGGCTAGTGGAATCATCAAGTACATCCACCTTGCGACCGGAGGCAAGGTCCCGATTATTGGTGTTGGCGGCGTTGTGGATGAACGTTCCGCCGGCATTCTTATGGATGCCGGGGCATCACTCGTCCAGGTCTACACCGGTATGATCTTCCGTGGCCCCTTCTTCGCCAAGACTCTGGCCCGCGCACTGCACTGGCGGCAAATGGATTGGGTTTGAGTGCCCGAAGTATTCGATACCGACCAAGACGGCCCGTGCACCACATCTTCAGGTTAAGGATCTGAAACGCCATTTCCCTCACCCCCCCAGCGGAGTTTGCGGCGCAGGATACGGAAATGGGAATAACCGGAGGGTTGCAGGAGGGGGAAGCCCTTGTCATGGAGGCAGACCTCCAAAGGGAAGTGGACCTGTTCCCCGGGGAAAGGGTTCCCGTCATAGGTAACGAGAACATCATCCGCCTTGTTCACATTCCAGATACGAAGGCAGGCTTTATCCGGGAAAACAACACTGCGATTGGTCAGAGTATGGGGGCAGATTGGAGTCATGGTTAAAACCGCAGCACCCGGATTGAGGAGTGGCCCCCCGGCAGATAAGTTATAGGCGGTGGATCCCGTTGGCGTGCAGAAAATGAGGCCATCACAGTAATAATCGGTGACCAGTTCCTTGTCACAAAAGACCTCCAGCGCCACCATGTGAGAGACGTCGGCGCTTTTGAGCACGATATCGTTCAGGGCAATACGGGGAGAAGAGCCTTCAGGGGTGCAACGTAACACGGAACGATGAACCACATTGAAATCGCCGTCCAGAATCCCTCCGAGGGATTGTGCGGCTGCTTCCGGTGTGTAAGTGGCCAGAAATCCAAGTTTGCCCTGGTTGATACCGAAAACGGGCACCTGATGCCGGACCGATTCCTCCACGACTGAGAGTAAGGTGCCATCGCCCCCCAACACGCAGCATGCATCAATACCAGCGAGGAAATCTTTTCTCAACGGGTAGTCCTGAGTCAGGCTGACTTCACGTCCGGATTTCGAGGCGGTATCGGCCAGTTGCTCCGCCAGTTGAAGTGCGCCCGGTTTGGTTGCGTTAACGACAAAGGCAATACGGTGAATAGACGGAGATGGCATAGGCTGAAGTAGCGTCGCGGTAAATTGAAATTTGGCAAGCCGGCAACAGCATCATGCTTTGGTTGCTTTCTGAGCCCGCTTGAGGAAGGTATCCAGTGCCAGCAGGTAACGCTGGAACCTTTTTTTGCCCTGTGCATTGAGCTGAACCAAAGTATAAGGCCGATTGGTCAGGTTTAAACGTTGGGTGCGGACGATCCGGTGATCCTCAAGCATCTTCAGGTGGCGGTTAAGGTTACCATCGGTCAGGTCGCAGGCGGCTTTGAGTTCTGTAAAGGTCGCACCTTTTTCCGCAAGGCAAAGCTGGATCAATAGCGCCAGTCGTTTGGGTTCATGGAAAAGACGATTCAGTTCAGGGAGGGGGGGAGTTGTCTTTCTTTTCATGGTGACGGGGAGTGGGGATGATTGGTTTACAGCGCATAAGCTATATGCGAATGGAGCTTTTAATAACAAAGTGGAGCCTGTCCGACAAGGATTAAAGAACAGCCACGTCTATGCCGATTTGCCGCTTGCGCTGACAGAAAAAAAGCGGCAGTTTGACTCCACCTTTGGTTTCAATGCACACACACTCTCTCTGTTGGACCCGTGAAGGTTTCCGGCCTCTTGCTTATGAAAGCTTCTGACCTATTTGATTTCCCCGAGAATATTCCCTTTGGCGATATCTTCCTGCCGGAGCTACATCCATGGCAGTGGATTCCACTGATCCGTGAAGCATTGGCTCAGGTGAACTTCCTGCAACTTCCCATCCATGGTGCCATTCCGCCGGATGTTTCCATTATCGGGAAAGTCTATATGCACCATTCGGTCAAACTTCCACCCAGAGCAGTGATCAAAGGACCAGCCTGGATTGGCGCGGGAACGGAGATCCGTCCAAATGCTTATATCCGTGGCAATGTGATCGTCGGGGAAAACTGTGTTCTGGGCAATACCTGCGAATTCAAGAACTGCCTGCTGCTGAACGGTGTGCAGGTGCCGCATTTCAATTACGTGGGTGACTCGGTTCTGGGCAACAAAAGTCATTTGGGCGCCGGGGTTATTCTGGCCAATCTGCGCTTGGATCAAAAGGAAGTCAGTGTGGTGACACCCGAAGGGCGTCAGAGCTCGGGCCTCAAAAAAATGGGTGCCCTGCTCGGCGACGGGGCGGAGGCAGGTTGCAACGCCGTCTTGCAACCGGGTACCATTCTCGACCGCAGGGCCGTGGTGATGCCAACGCTTGCCTTCAATGGCTACCTGGAACCGGATACCATCGCCTGTGCCCGGACTGAAATCAGGAAATTAAGAAGGCAGGGATAAAGCGATTGGGAATCAATCCTATCCGATTTCATGACCGGGAAAGCTGCCATTGGTAAATTCCCCGGTAACCTTCATGCATGGAGTCGAGGGAAATGCGTCCCCCCTGAGGATGCCAGCGGGGATGGAGATCACAGCGAATCTCAACCAAAATGGGATTATCCAGATCCTGCGATTGTAATGATCCAAGATCTTCGCCTCTGCTTGCGATCAGGTCGTAGAGATAGAGATGTCGCCGGGCCTTGACGGGGTAACTGTCATAGAGCAACCACTGCTTGTTGGGCGAATAGCTCTGGTGTCCGTCATCAAGAAAAAACGAGGGGTCCACCAGCCGGTATTCGCCTGTTTGGTCCTGAAATTCCGCTAAGGTCACGTGTCCTTCAGGATCCTTGATCACCATGGACAACACCTTTTCGTCCCGCCAGTGATAGTGGGAGGCGACTCCACCGTCCCAGAGGATAAAGGGATCACTGCCATCCGCGTTGGCGGTGATCGCTATCGTTCTCAGCCGATCATCCGGCTTGTCGCGGAAATGTCTGAAAAGGGCGACAAAGCGTGTGCCTCCCGGATTCAGATTGAGGTGGTTGATCAATACTTTCCGGTCTCCGAAGTAATCGCGGCAAAGCTCTCCGAGATCCGCCAGGGAAAGGATGCATTCACAGCGCCCGCTGTCGAAATCCATTCTGAAAATGCCATCTTCATGAGGTTGTTTTTTCCCGGCAAAAGGGTCGGGAAGCCCTGCATAACCGTAGCCTGGACGGTAGTCCATCATACGGGAAAAATTAATACTCAGGGCGAAGCGGCCATAGGGATCCACATTGGCAATCGGGCGGGGGAGTACCTGCAGGATTTTTCCGTTGAGATCCTGTATGACCCCATGAAATCCACCTTCCTTGCGTTGGTTGTAAAGAATCTGGTCATTAGGGGCGGCAGGATTCCACTGCAACATCGCCCCCTGCTGGAAATTCCAGGCGGTGGTTTCGCCTACCCTATGAAAGGTCGGATCCCCTTCCGCCAGAAAACCGACCTCGGCGACATCGTCGGCTTTAGGCATGCGATCCATGAAACCCACGCGGTGGGCCAAGTGTTTGTTTCCGTCCCTGTTCCAGGCCGGGAGATCGTAGTAACCAAAGAAACAATGTTCATGTGGGGGACTAAGCCGCTGAAGCTGCGATGCCAATGACATGGATCTCTTATATCCTGATTGTTCACAGAAGACTCAAGGCCTTTTTGATGTATTTTTACACCAAAAATAAGAAACTCGGGTAAGCTTATTTCGTAAGAAACATGTTAAAATCCAGAAAAATACAAAATAAAATTAAGTATTAATTGCTTTGTCATGAGGGGCTTATAGGATTTTAACCCTATCCGGAGGTGCCTGTCTTTAAAAATAGAGCTTGCCGGCAGCTAAGTGATTAAGTCGTGAAGCCCATAAGATTTTGCTTCACCCTTTCTTAATCTTTGCTTCTCTTATGAAAACTGTTCTCTCTGTATTGCTCTATCTTGGGCTATCTCTGCCCCTTTGCGCCAGTGAGCCGGCTTCGGGCACTTTTATTCAAGCCTCCGGCATCGGAGCTTTTGCGCTGCTGATCAGCCTGCTGATCGTCGCCGGACGCTACTACCCCGAAAGCAGGGTGGGTCGGATCAGCCGTTTCTTCCGCCGCTGCATCAGCTCGGCCAACTCCTCCAACCTTGGGCAGGCAGGCTGCGTCGGCACAGGGCTCATCTTCATCCCAAACTCCCGAATCAAGGAAGCATCAATCTTATCCGTCTTGGCCAGGCGGCCTTGCGGTCATAAGGTTTTGTGGGGTTATGATGGTGCCGGCCGGAGAGCCGGTTTTACGGGGGGATGAAAAAGCCCAACGCCTGTTGGCGATGGGCTTTTTTTGAGCTATTCAGGGACCGCATAAATGCGGAACTTCCTCCAGCCAGAACGCTCAAGTGAAATACTTCTGGTGCTAGAATAAAGGGGGCAGGTTAAGGGTTGATTTTGTCGTTTCGGTATATTCAATCCAGTGAACAGATGAACATTAGAAATGCGCTACAGCACTATTTTCAGCTCACCCATTTTCGCGAGCCCCAGGAAACGATTATTCAAGGTTTGCTGGAGGGAAAGGATACTCTGGTCATCATGCCGACAGGGGGAGGGAAGTCGCTTTGCTACCAGCTTCCGGCCTTACTGTTGCCAGGGGTAACCGTGGTGGTTTCGCCGCTCATCGCCTTGATGAAGGACCAGGTGGATGCCCTTTGCGCGAAAGGTGTTCCCGCCGCCATGCTGAACAGTATGCAGGCTATTTCCGAACAATCCCAGGTACTGAACAATATGCGGTCCGGACAGACCAAACTGGTTTATGTTGCCCCGGAGCGTTTTCGGAGCGACTCCTTTATGCGGGCATTGGCCGAATGTGAGGTGTCCCTGGTCGCCGTGGATGAGGCGCATTGCCTCTCCCAGTGGGGGCACGATTTTCGTCCGGATTACATGCGGATTGGTGATGCGATCAAGAAAATGGGGCGCCCTACCGTCGTTGCTTTGACCGCTACGGCGACCCCCGAGGTCCGTACCGATATTCTGACCCATCTCGGCTTGCAATCCCCCTCCCTGTACGTATCAGGATTTGCCCGTCCGAATCTTTCCTTCCGTGTCTTCCATTGTCGCAGGCACGACGACAAGTACGGTCAGGTAATCGATTTGGCAAAGAGGCTCCGTACCGGAATCGTTTATTGTGCCACCCGCAAACGGGTGGAGGAAGTGGCGCTTGAACTCAAACGCCAACGGCTGTCTATCACCACCTACCACGGCGGCATGTCGGATGATGAGCGAAAGAGCGCTCAGGACCGTTTCATTTCCGGACGCTCTGATATTGCGGTGGCGACCAATGCCTTTGGCATGGGGATCGATCGGTCCGACCTGCGCTTTGTCGTGCATTTTGAGCTGCCCGGCAGCATCGAAGCCTACTATCAGGAAGCTGGCCGGGCCGGGCGGGACGGCAGGGCAGGGGAATGCTGGTTGCTTTTTAATTATGCCGATAAGCGCACTCAAGAGTTTTTCATTGAAGGGGCGAACCCCGGAGTCGATGTCATCCGCAATGTTTACCGGCTGCTACTCGGCCATGCTGATAACGGCCATGAAGTGGTTCTCTCTATCGATCAACTGATTGAAATGTATCCGTCCAAGGTCAACCCCATGGCCGTGTCCAGTGCGATCAGTTATCTTTCACGGCATGCCATTATTGATCGCTTTGACATCCCGGGAAAACGTATCCGGGGCACCCGCATGCTGAAACCGGACCTTAAACCTTCAGAATTACCCATTGATGAGGCGGGACTGCGGGAAAAATCCAAGCGCGATCAACACAAACTGGAGGAGGTGATCCGCTATGCCTACGATGACAAGGACTGCCGCCAAAGCTGGGTGCTTCGTTATTTCGGAGAATCCAGAGAGGAAACCTGCGGCCGCTGTGATTTCTGTCTTCACCGGGAGAATGTGGAGCGGCGTTCCCCGAACGAAGCGGAGGCCTTGATCGTCCGGAAATTGCTCAGTGGTGTCGCCCGTTTATCTGAAAGAGTGGAGCGCCACACGTGGATCGCCCGGTACGGACGCAAAAGGATCGTCGATTGCGTGATGGGAACCAAAGACAGATCAGGAAAGGCGGGGGATTTGGATTCCTTGACGACATTCGGGATCCTCAAGGGCGAAAACCGGGACTATGTGGAATCCTTGCTCAAGGAGCTGGAGCGTGAAGGTTTGCTTTACACTCAGGCCGGTGAATATCCGATGGTTAGCCTGACGGAAGCCGGAAGCCGTGTCCTTCTTGAGGATGAAACCTATGATTTAATCTGGCCGGAGTTGCCGTCAACGAGAGGAAAGATAAACCGGAAAACGGTCGTCAATGGCACACATACCGCCGAAGGGGAGAAGCCTCTCCTTGGCCCGGAAGAGGAGTCCCTGCTAATACGTCTGAAAGCGAAACGGGGGCAACTGGCTGCGATCCGCAACATGCCGCCTTATCGTATTTTCAGCAATGCGGTCCTCGAACAACTTGCTTTGCATAAACCACGAACTGTGGAAGAGGGGCTTTCCCTGTCCGGTATCGGTCCCCAAAAGGCAAAAACCGTGCTACCAGCCTTCATTCGGGTAATTGAGGCCTTTGGCCAATCCGATTCCTGAGGCGACCTGGCAAAACTCCGCCCGGCGTAGCTGGAGCCAAGGAGCGGGGGGTGACCTCATCCCCCGATAGCAGGTTACAAGCGGCGTGAGGTCACGCCGCCTCCTTGATCCCAACTCGTCGCAAACCGTACACTAGTCCGGATGTCAGGCGACCGATTCCAGACTAGACAAAAGCGTCGGAAGCCCCTAACTCTCAGGGCATATTCTATGAAAGTCTATATCAACGGTCAGTTTTTTGCTCAGGAAGAGGCTAAAATCTCTGTTTTTGATCACGGTTTCCTGTATGGGGACGGTGTCTTTGAAGGCATTCGCCTCTACCAGAAAAATGTATTTCGCTTGGATGAGCACTTGGAGCGGCTGGAAATGTCGGCCAAAGCGATCATGCTGGAATTGCCCTGGAGCAGGGCAGAGGTGGCCGATGCGGTTTGCGAAACCTGCCGACAGAACAGCTTGTCCGACGGTTACATTCGCCTTGTCGTCACACGCGGGGCCGGTTATCTGGGGCTTTCCCCGAAGAATTGCAACAATCCTCAGTTGATCGTTATTGCTGACCAGATTCAGCTCTATCCTAAAGATTTTTACACACAGGGGCTGAAAATCATCACTTCTTCCACCCGCAGAATCAATCCGGCAGCCCTGCCGCCGATGGTCAAGAGTCTGAATTATCTCAATAACATTATGGCCAAGATCGACGCGGTGAACCTTGGATTCCAAGAGGCCATCATGCTCAACGATCAAGGCTATGTCGCTGAGTGTACGGGCGACAATATCTTCATCCTGCAGAAGGGTAAACTCTACACACCTCCCTTCTCGGCTGGTGCTCTGGCTGGTATTACCCGCCATGAGGTTTTGATGATTGCGGAAGAACTGGGTGTAGCCGTCGTGGAAACCAACCTGACCCGTTATGACTTGTGGAATGCGGAGGAATGTTTCCTGACAGGCACTGCGGCAGAAGTCATTCCCGTCACTGAAATTGATTTCCGTAAGATAGGGAGTGGGCAACCGGGGCCACAGACCGCCCGTTTTCTGGAAGCCTTCCGCCAACGGGTATCCTCTCTCGGAACCCGCTTGTAATCCGCATATCCTGTGAGATAAGCAGGCTAATCCGGGAATAAAGGAGGCGTCTGGTGCGTCTTATTGTTGTTCATTGCCACATAGGGTGAATAAGCCTGACCAAGCTGGACCGGAAGCTCAATCTGTGCTTAACTGATTCTTTATTTATCCGATTACCAATATAAGTCTTTATCAATAACAACTAAAGTGGTATTAATTAACCATGGGTGAATCCCTTATCTGCGATATCTGCGGCAAACTTGCAACGGTCCATCTGACTCAGATCATCAACAACAAGATCCAGAAGATAGACCTCTGCGAGGAGTGTGCCCAAAAGAAGGGCGTGACCGATCCGTCCGGATTCTCGTTGGCGGACCTGCTCTCCAAAAATATCGATATCAGTGCGGGAGGCGGTGAAAGCAACAGCCCACTGGTATGTGAGCAGTGTGGCTTTACCCCGCAGAATTTTAAGAAATCAGGCCGTCTTGGCTGTGCTTGCTGCTATGAAAGTCTGGCACCTGTCATTATGCCCATTTTACAGAATATGCAGCGGGGGCCTCAGCATCAGGGGAAGGTCCCGCAACGGGTTGTGGACCGCGTTTCTGTTCGAAGGGAAATGGATTCCCTCCAGCGTAAACTGCAGGATGCGGTGAGCGAAGAGCGTTACGAAGATGCGGCCACCTACCGGGACCAATTGGAAAAACTTAAAACCAGCTCTCTGGAAACAGGAGGACAGTAATCTTTTCGATGCAACTAAAAATTCAACCGCTACTGGAAACGAAGGCTGAACTGACTCATGCCGCCAGTCCGCCAGGGCCTGTTGTATTGAGCAGCCGGATCCGGCTGGCCCGTAATCTGGACAAATTACCGTTCCCGGGTTGGGCCAAAGAAGCACAGAGGAGGGAAATTCTGTCACTGAGCGGAAAGGCTATTGCCATGCTTCCGCAAATGCAAAAGGGCCTGATTTTGGATGTGGAAAACCTGTCCGAACTGGAAAGACAGATTTTGGTGGAGCGTCATCTGATCAGCCGGGAGCTTTCTGCCCATGATACGGGAGCAGGCGTTCTTATCAGTCGTGATCAGTCCTGCGCTATCATGGTTAATGAAGAAGATCATTTGCGGATCCAGTTCATGCGCAGTGGATTTCATCTCAAGCGCATCTGGAAGGCGATCGATGCCATCGACTCTGCTTTGGAGGATCATCTGGACTATGCTTTTTCCCCGGATATCGGCTACCTGACAGCCTGCCCGACTAATGTGGGAACCGGGATGCGGGCCTCCGTCATGTTGCACCTTCCGGCCTTGGTTCTGGCCGGGCAAATGGAAAAGGTGGTCCGGGCGGTCAACCAGCTCGGCCTGACCGTACGCGGTCTGTTCGGGGAGGGGTCTGATGCGTCAGGCAGTATTTTTCAGATATCGAATCAGCAGACTCTGGGGGAAAGCGAAGCGGAAATCATTACCCGCCTGCAGAGCGTACTCAACTCGGTGATCGAGCAGGAAGAAAATGCCCGCCACAAAATGCTGGAAAGCAACGCGGAAAAACTGTTCGACAAAATCGGCCGTGCATTGGGCGTTTTGCGTTTTGGGCATGTTTTAAGCTCCTCAGAATCCATGAACTGTCTCTCGCTGTTGCGTCTGGCCGTTGACCTTGGGTTGATGCCTGAAGATGAGCGTGTACGGATTGACCGGCTTTTTATTGAAGCCCAACCCGGCCACATCCAGTATTCAAGCGGTAAAACACTCTCCAGTGATCAACGTGATCTGGCCCGCGCAAGCTTTCTGCGCGAACAAAGCGAACAACTTCCGCCTCTAAATTTTGACAATCTGGCCAATCCGTAGATTGGTTATAGTTGAACCTATACAAATACCCATGGAACCCATGAATAATTTTACTCCCCGCGCCCAACAAGTCCTCGCCCTCGCACGCAAGGAGGCCGATCGCTTTCACCATAACTATGTCGGCACTGAGCACTTACTCCTCGGCCTGATCAATCTGGGGCAGGGCGTGGCAGTCAATGTCTTGCAGAAAATGGGGCTGGATCTGGAAACGGTTCGTTCTGCTGTCGAAAAACAGGTTGGAACCGGTCCGGATACCAAACCGAGCGGCAATATTCCTTACACCCCGAGGGTAAAAAAGGTACTCGCCCTGGCCGGGAAGGAAGCAAAGGCATTAAACCACTCCTACATCGGTACGGAGCACATCCTGCTCGGCCTGCTCCGTGAGGGGGAGGGGGTCGCCGCCCGTGTCCTGAAAAGCCTGGACGTTGATATCGAACGTTGCCGCAACGAGATCCTGGCTGAACTTGATCCCAATTTTGCCGGTGACCCGCAGGAAGCCGCAACCGGAAGTGGTGCCAGTGCGCCCGGTACCCCTGATGAAAAGCGTGAGGTCAAAACCCCCGCTTTGAAGGCCTTCGGGCGTGACCTGACCGAATTGGCCAAGGCGGGTGAAATGGATCCGGTTATTGGACGCCAGAATGAGATCCGCCGGGTCATACAGATCCTTTGCCGCCGTACGAAAAACAACCCGGTGCTGATTGGTGAAGCTGGCGTCGGTAAGACTGCGATTGTCGAAGGACTGGCCCAGGAAATTGCCGCCGGAAATGTTCCGGAAATCCTATTGGACAAACGCCTGATTACTTTGGACCTCGCTCTCATGGTCGCTGGAACCAAATACCGGGGCCAGTTTGAAGAACGGATCAAGGCGGTTATGGATGAGATTCGCCGGGCCAAAAATATCATCATCTTTATCGACGAACTCCACACCATTGTGGGAGCCGGTGCGGCCGAAGGGGCTATGGATGCTTCCAATATCTTCAAACCGGCCTTGAGCCGCGGCGAACTGCAGTGTGTCGGTGCCACCACACTGTCCGAATATCGTAAATATATCGAAAAAGACAGTGCACTGGACCGCCGCTTCCAGTCGGTCAAAGTAGAGGCTCCGAACATCAGCGATACCGTTCTTATTCTCAAAGGTATCCGCCATAAGTATGAGGAACACCACAAAGTGACTTATACCGATGATGCTCTGGAGTCCGCCGCCAAGCTGTCTGAGCGTTATATCACTGCCCGCTATCTGCCGGATAAGGCGATTGACGTGATTGACGAAGCCGGAAGCCGTGCGCGGATCGATTCTTTGAGCCGCCCGCCCGAAATTGAAAAACTGGCTCAGGAGATCGAAGAAACCTGCGCCAAAAAGGAGGAGGCGATCAGCAAACAGCATTTTGAGGAGGCTGCGAAATTCCGTGACCTTGAAAAGCAGCAGCGTGCCCAACGGGAAACAATGACCGAGGAATGGAAACGTAATCGGGAAGAAAAGAAAATTGTCGTTGGTACGGATGAATTGTTGCAGGTTGTTTCCGATTGGACCGGCATTCCGCTCAAGCGCATGGAGAAATCCGAAAGCAAAAAGTTGCTTGAACTGGAAAAAGAACTGCAGGCCGAAGTGATCGGACAGGATCAGGCAACCCAGGTGGTCGCGAAAGCCTTGCGTCGCTCGCGGGCCGACTTGAAGGATCCGCGTCGTCCCATCGGTTCCTTTATGTTCCTCGGACCCACCGGGGTCGGGAAAACGCACTTGGCCAAGATGCTGGCAGAAAAGATATTCGGCGATCAGGATGCCCTTATTCAGATCGATATGTCCGAGTACATGGAGAAATTTGCCGTATCACGACTGATCGGCTCACCTCCTGGCTATGTCGGCTACGAGGAGGGTGGACAACTCACCGAAGCCGTCCGTCGCAAACCTTATTGCGTCATCCTTTTCGATGAAATTGAGAAGGCACACCCGGATGTTGCCCAGATCCTGCTCCAGGTTCTTGAGGACGGCCGCCTGACGGACAGTCTCGGGCGCACCGTGGATTTCCGTAATACCATCCTTATCATGACTTCCAATGTGGGAGCCGATGTTCTGCAAAAGAATACATCGCTGGGCTTTGATGTCGGTATTGATGCTTTCCGTGACTTTGAGCGGACCAAGGAAAAGATTCTTGATGAGACGAAGCGGGTCTTCAAACCGGAGTTCCTGAACCGCCTGAATGAGCTGGTTATCTTTACCCCGCTGACCAAGGTGCACATGATCAAGATTGTGGATCTGGAATTGGCCAAGGTGATGAAGCGTCTGAAAGAACAGGATATCACGATTGTGGTGACCGATGAAGCCAAGCAGTTCCTCATTGACCAGGGCTATGACGAGAAATTTGGAGCCCGCCCCTTGAGGCGTGCGGTTGAGCGGTACATGGAAGACCCTCTCGCCGAGGCCATCCTCAGTGGCGACGTCAAACGGGGTGAACCCATTCATGTACTACTGAAGGAAGGTGCCCTGCACTTTGAGCAGTCCGCGCCCGTACACTGATTCACCTCACGGGCGGGATTGGCCATCCACCTTGCTTACGAAGGCGGCTACGTAGCTGCGCTCGCCTGCCCTGAGCAATGCCGAAGGGTAAGCGCGTGGCCTTTGTGGGCTTCATCCCCCTGAAATTTGAGATAACCCAGCTTAGAGCTTGGCCAGACGTACTGGATTTGTTTCTATGAGCGGCTCATGAATGATGCTGAAACGGTCATCCCTCCGGAGGCGGGCGAATTGGGCTTGGTGGAATATAAGGATTTCACCAGCGATGCCCCCTTTCACTTTGAAAATGGAGGTATGCTGCCAGGTTTTACGCTCCGCTATGAAATGTACGGTCGGCTGAACGAAGAGCGGGACAACGCCATTCTGGTCTGTCATGCGCTGAGTGGTGATCACCATTGTGCCGGAATTCATTCCCTGAAGGACAGCAAGCCGGGTTGGTGGAATAATATTATCGGCCCAGGCAAGCCGATCGACACCAACCGTTATTGCGTCATCTGTTCAAATTGCCTTGGGGGCTGCCAGGGGTCCACCGGGCCCTCCTCTCTGGATCCACAAACGGGAAAGCCTTTTAATCTCGATTTTCCCTTGGTGTCGATTGGCGATATGGTGCGGGCGCAGAAGCAATTATTTGACCATCTCGGGATAGAACAACTGCATTGTATTATCGGTGGTTCGATGGGGGGGATGCAGGTCCTTCAGTGGGCCATCAGCTATCCTGACCGGGTGCGAAATATTATCCCGATGGCAACCACGGCCCGCCAGAATGCACAGGCAATTGCTTTCAATGAAGTCGGGCGCTGTTCCATCATGCAGGATGTATGCTGGAACAATGGAAACTATCAGCCGGGGGAGGGGCCTCATGTAGGCCTCGCCATTGCCCGTATGATGGCCCATATCACCTATCTTTCCGACAAGGGACTTGAAGAGAAATTCGGCCGCAACCGGCGAGCCTTTGTCAATTCGGATAACCCGCGTCGCCAGTTTGATGTGGAATTTGAAGTTGAAAGCTACCTTCGCTACCAGGGGCGTAGCTTCGTTAACCGCTTTGACGCCAATACCTACCTTTACTTGACCAAGGCACTGGACCGCTTTGATCTTTATGGTAAATCGGATTGCCTGGAAGAGGCCTTATCCGTGGTCCAGGCTAGAACGCTCGTTATCGGCTTCACTACGGACTGGCTCTTCCCGCCCGGTCAGAACAGGGACATTGTACATGCTTTGTTGCGCTGCGGGAAGGACGCCACTTATGCGGAAATTGATCTCGCACTGGGGCACGATTCCTTTCTTGTTGAGTCGAACGATCTCTACGCGCTGGTGTCAGCCTTTCTGGCTTGAATCCAACCCGGCAAATCCGGAACCAAGGAAATGAGAAGAAATCAACCACTGATGGACACCGATTAACACTGATGGGGATAAGCTGCGTAAGATGACAGAGTCACAAAAGAAAAAAACAAGGACCACGAAATTAATATAAAAAGAATTCAGAAATGAAATTATCAGTGTCCATTAGTGTCTATCAGTGGTTAAAAACAAGAAGCCGACCAGACGACATGGGCGACGTTGCTTCGCGCCGAAGCTAGCCTCAACGATCGTGATGCTGAGCCGTATTCAATTGGTTGTTGTGGGGAGGATGAAGGATCCTCTATGGAAATCTCTGGCGGTGGAATACCATGCCCGCCTGTCTCCCTATGTCGGGGTGGAGGTTCTGGAATTGAAGGACAGCAATGATCCGTTGAAAGATGCACCGCGAATTCTGGCTGCTCTGGAATCGGGAGTAGGTAGCGTTTTTGCACTGACGGAAGAAGGCAAGGGCTTCACTTCCCAGGACTTTGCCCGTTCTTTGGCCCGACTTGAAGGCAAGGCTATCTTTGTTATAGGTGGACCTGAAGGGCTGCATGTGAGTGTGAAGCGTAGAGCAGACCAATTGCTCAGTCTCTCGCCGATGACCCTGACGCATGAGATGGCCCGGGTGTTTCTGACGGAACAGCTTTACCGGGCCTTTAACATTCTGGCCGGGGGCAAGTATCACAAGGGTTGATATGAGCGGAAGCCTTTTTTATGGCTGCATTTTTCTTGGCAGCGCTTTGGGTGGGGTGGCCCGCTTTCTGTTGTCGGCCTGCATTGGCCGTTTACTCAAGGAGACTTTTCCCTGGGGGACCCTGGTGGTGAATATTACGGGGGCTCTGATGATAGGCATATTGCTGGGAATGCTGGGTAAGGGCATATTGACCATGGAAGGAATTTCTCTTGGGGCTGTGACTGCTTTGGGGTTCCTCGGAGGTTATACCACCTTTTCAACTTTGAGTCTTCAGACCCTTTATTTGACACAGGAAGTGGGCCTTAAACAGGCAGGGGGCTATGTATTGCTGAGTCTGATCTTGGGTTTAACTGCGGTATTCACGGGTTATGGGATGGGGGTAGTGCTTCTATGAAGCTATTACTCTGGATTGCACTTGGCAGCGGGATCGGTGGGGTATGCCGCATTGCCGGTGTCCATTGGCTACATCAATGGGTGGACCCGATTTTCCCCATAGGCACCTTGTTGGCAAACGTCGCGGGCTCCTTCCTCATCGGTTTGCTCGCCACCTGGCTCTCAGGGGTGGGGGGGAAGCAAGTAAGTGAATATCACCGCCATTTTTGGATTACAGGCTTTTGCGGTGGCTTCACCACCTTTTCCGTTTTTAGCCTGGATGCCCTCCATCTCATTCAAGAGGGCTATTGGGTGTCAGCCGTTTCCTATATTACGTTGACCTTCCTGCTATGTCTGATCGCAGTGGGAACTGCCTTCCACATCCACAGGACAGGTGACCGTTTGCTTGGATGATCACGGACAAGATTCCCGCGCTCGTGTGCCCGGCATGGGCATGAACTCATCCTATGAAAGGAAATGATCGGAAACAGTGGCAATAACCGGAGCGTACAGGATGCGGTCCGCACGGGGCAGAAGCTCGTCCAATCAGGTAAAGGCTATGTCGTGGACATTGATCTGAAGTCGTTTTTCGATGAAGTCGATCACGACAAACTGATGCACCTGTTGGATCAGCATGTGGAAGATAAAAGCCTGAAGAAGTTGATCGGAGCAATCCTGCGAGCGCCCGTGCAACGACCTGACGGCAGCCGCTGGAAAAAGCAACAACTGACCTCTGCCGGGTTCAACCGCCGGATGCGAAAATCCGCATGTCCGGTGGTGTGGAAGGCTCACAGGGCGTAATTCCCGTGAGTCCATCCGATCTATTCCCCAAACACCAGAAGCGCTCAACCCCTATAGGCTACAGTTAATACGCCAAGGAATAAAATTACAGGAGATGAGATTTTTAAAATTTGTGCGAGTAGGGGGATACATGGACTATGCATGGCGCGTTGGAGTAGTGGTGGATAAGGTTTTTTCTCTCACAAGAGCACAAAGATCACAGAGGCGTTGCTTTGTGAAAGGATGTCTCTGTGGACTCCTTGTGCTCTGTGAGAGGCATCCTAATCTTAATTGTAATTCCAATCTCCTGATTTAGCACGAATAATAATATTATAAAATGTAAATTCGTAGCCTGCGTTGGTGATTCCTGGGTGGCTTGGTTTATTCCAAAGAGGCATTTGTACCAACCATGATTGCGGTATAAACATCCAGCTCCTTCAATTCAATTTCGAGCATGTCTCCATTACGGGTGTATTCCAGCTCCACTGGACTGTTGTCGGGTGAGAACCCTTGGACAAAATTAACAGCTTCATTAGACTGCAAAGGGATCTCAAGGAGGAGATTTTGCAGAGGTGCATCGTCGGGAAGTATTGCCTGATCATCGTGAACATGCCGAATGAGGTGGGTAATTAAGGCACGGTTTAAGTGGGCATTACGCTCGGTAACCACGAGTTCCACTGAACCAAGATCATCACCGTTGCGACTGCTCAATTGTATTTCCGGCTCTGTTACCTGGTAAAACAGGATGCGGGCCGTTTCGCGGGCAACGGGGTTGCGGTAGCGTGTCAGCCAATCGGTGGGAGCGATTTGAATGACGCGTCCCTGGCCAAGCGTCTTGCTGACGACAGCGGCTTCACCATTATCAAAGCGTGCCAGTACATCGGCATGATCATTCGCTATCAGGCCGACCGATCCGGCGGGGAGCCAATCTTCTACTTGCGGGCGAGGGAGGCGGCGTGTTTGTACGAGGGGTTCGTCACGCAGATGCAAGGGCCAGCGATCAGGGTAGTATTGGGCACGTTCATCCCCGGAGTTCATCGCATAGTTCAGGTTGGATTGGTAGCGCTCGATAAACAATGTTTCGTTGCTGCCGTTGAGGGAGACAGCACGTACACCATTGTCATCGGGCCAACTATTCGTGAAGGTGATTTCACTGCGTGGACGCACCGGAGTCATGGCAATATCGACGATTCCAGCCAAGCCTTCGGGCCGTTCATTTCGGTATTCGTCAAGAATGCCCGAGGTGCCGATATTGATGAGGACACCTCCATTCTTTACCCATTCGCGAATGGCATCAATTTCATCATCAGTCATGACAATGGCATCGGCGATGATCAAGCGATCCAGACCGGACAGCATGCCGGACAGGCGGTCTTCATGGCCAAAAGGCGTGGATAACACACGAACAGGTACTTGATTGGCGGTGGCCATGTAATAGGTGTTCAAAACGGTAAAGTATTGGCCGAAAGGACCAGTTCCATGGGACCAGCCTTGTGCGAAAAAATCGTTCATCGCGAAGGTTACATTGGAAAAGTAAATGGCAGTATTGGAATACATTTCCGGGTTGCCGCGAAAGAGGGCTTGGTTTGCGCGCACCCACTTCACCATGTCCTGATAAGCCTCACGGTTATTCATGGACTCGAGATAGGAGTATGCCCAGACGGCAATATGATCCGAACCATTGGCAAGGTAGCTGGCGATCTGAGGCTTCATGCTTTCCGGGGGAGGGTTTTTTATTCCCAGCCGTTCGAGCAGGGCGTTCACCCCATCGACCCAACCTAATATGGGCATGTCGCGCGGGGTGTGCTCATCCAGCATCCGCAAGATGAAACTTGGATAGCGGGTGTCTTCGACAAACAAGGTATAATAGGGATCGATTTGTATCAGGTCGATACTGTCACCAAATACATCCATTGCCGTGGCTATCTCAAACCCGGCCATGGCCCCGCTTTCCAAGCCAGAGGGAATGATGTTAATAGTGGGCTTTTTAGCCTGTTCGCGGATTACTTCACTCCAATGTGTGAGTGATTCGGCCAGTGCCCGTTGACGTACATAAACAAAGGCATGCCACAATTCAGGATCATCAAGGTAGGCATCGACACTATTAATAGGCCTTCCGGTAATAGCTATGACCGCTTCGTTCAATGCTTGGGAAATCGGAAGATCACGGGCGTTTTCCAGCCCACGATAACCCCAGGTGGGTTCATCAAACATAATCCATTCCGAATCCATGCTTTCCAAGGTTCGGACCATGGCTCTTCCTGCCTCTTTACGTTTTTCAGCATGAGCAAAATCGAAATGGTTATCCCCCAGGTTTTCCGTTCTTCCAAGGTGAAACAGTGTTTCTCCGTTGGCATCCTTGACTTCCGGGCGATATTGAATCCGCATCAGGCCAGGATCCCCCCAGAATGCGCTGGTTTCACTTGCACGTTTGAATAGTGCATTGTTTTCAATCGAATAGGGCTGACCTACCACATTAATGAGGCCCATGAGGCGGACGTCGCTCAGCTCCATCGCATTGGGATCTTCGATTTGATGATCGCGGACCATGGCCGACATGAATTGAACATTGTCAAAGTGATCAAGGGCCTGTCCGCTGAAGGGGAGTGTGGATAAGGTTAGCGTGGCGAGAATATGTTTGGTTCGTTTTGATAACATAGTGATTTCAGTTTGCTGTTATTAAAATGCGCTGAGTGATTCCGGCCCGGTTGCGTACCAGAAAAGGGTACGACCCTTTGCGGTCGACGGTTATATTCAGTCGATAGTCTCCATTGCCTTCATTGATGACTTCCCACTCAAGGTGTTCATCGTTTACAGGTTCAAATGATACGCCCTCAGCCGGACGATGTTGATAGGCGGCAGCGGCTTCAGAAAATTCGTTGAAGAAATCATCCCAGTCATAGCTCTCTTGACGGAAACCCCGGTAGTGCCAGAGCAACATCCCGTCGACCCCGTCACCGATAGTAAGGTGGATTAATTCGCTGATATCCCCGGGATTGAATCCTCGTTCCACATGAGACTGAGATTCCATGTAGGCCTGAGCCCAGAAAATAGAGGCTTTCCCTGCTTCATGGGCACGGTCTTTAAACTGCGGGAGAAACTGGGTGGCCCAGTGGGGGTTGCGTCCGCCCCAGGCATTTAAATAGGCTGTCATTTGAATGCCTTCAACGACATCACTCTCGAGAACCCGGTCGATATCGATACCTGTTGCCTCGACTCCTGTTAAATAGCCGGCATAGCGGTGGCTGGAGACATTGTCGGGTGTGAAAACAATATGGTAGTTAATGTTCGGAGCACGAATGCTGACGATGTCTTCCACCAGATCAAGCCACTCATGAATCATTTCCTGACGAAATACCATAACCTTACGGTATTGATCGATATCAGGGTTGTCGGTTAAATCAATATCAGGGAACGGCTCATTAAACATACGCTCATAGGCTTCTCTTTCGGCGGGATGCCCATGATAAAGGACACCGGTGCGCAGCGCCAAGCGGTAGTCCCGGTGCGCGGGTTCATCGAGAATCAGGCCGTCAATACCGCGACCTTCCAAACCTTCAGCCAAAAAGGTTTCCAACAAATGTTCCTGAAACCCTGGATCATAAAAAGAAGCAGTAGCCAGTACGTTCCCTTCGGCATCCCGCTGAGCCGCCTCGGGATTTGTCCGTACGTAGTCGGTTCCATAGGGGGGAGCTACAATTACAAAGACATAAAAATTATGCTGATGAAATAACTCTACGAGAGGGGCTCGGTTGAGCGCAAAATTGAGGGGAACTACGATGGTATTGCAATGGTGTGCCTGCAGATCCGTAATGATAGCGAGAGTCTGTTCCTCACTGCTGATTACTCGCGGTGAAAGGTACACACCAAAGAGGGGTGTTTCCGTAATATGAAGCGAAACCTCGTTACTTGAACCTGTAGTGATAGTGGCCTGATCGGGAACCACATTCAGGAATGCGGTGAGATTGCGCTCCACGGGTTGAAATACGGGAGGTTCAGGCGCTTCGTAGGGATAGGGCTCACCGTTTTTGGTTAGAGTATAAATATCGCTGGCCCAGTAGTTATCGGCAGGGCCTCGGTAAAAAATCAATTCATCAATATAGGTTCCCAGCAGACCAACACCTCCACTATCCATGGCCCCGAGAAATAGTTGTGGCCCTCCGTTAAGGGGGCCTGCCTGTGGGGCTTCGCTGATCAATTCTCCATTGATTGTCAAACGACCCCGCTCACCGTCGGCGGTTATGGCCACGTGGGACCATTCATCCATGGGAAGAGCAAAGGGAGGAAACGCGCCCTCTGTCACGAAACCGGGGTTGACGATGCGGAATACGCCTTCCTCGTCAGGCACATTGGCAATGCCCATGTTGTCGCTACCAAAACTCATAACCCGGCCATTCCATGACCAGACCTTGACCGGCCTGACCCAAACGGCTATGCCAAAACGCTCTTCCCCATCGATAACGGCATGGCTTTCCATGCGTATCCGCCCTGTGGCATGGTGCCTCCAGTTGCTGTTACTCTCTTCACCGTGAACGGCCGAGTAGGCCCCTTCGCCCACCTTGGCATTTTCGTAATCGATTTTCCCGTGTGAACTGCGCCCGAATCCACTCCAGGACGCAGTGGCGTCCGAGGAATTATCGTCAAAATGCCAGAGACCAATGATTCCCTCTTGGGTGGAGTTACTGCCTGAAAGGGAGGCCGAGAGAGCAAGGCCTAGTGCGAGAATACTGATCAGGGGGTACTTCATAGGTGTGATGGGTTAGTGTTTAAGCGATACGGTAGGCATCATGCTTTACATTCGTAATGGAGTCTATACTGTGTTAGCTCTAATCGTTGAACTGGATAGGTGAACGTATCCACAAGATTTGGAGAATTATTTGTATCATCAAATTCGATATGGATTTTGGTCTGCAATTGGAAAGTCAATCAGGCTCGTGTTTGAGATGGGGGAGCGTTTTGGGTTATTATCTTGACCTGCAATGCCCCTATGCGAATTCAAGGAGACTATGGATTATACATTGAGAAAAGTGGTCAACCTGAATGGATTGTGGGATTTTGCTTTCCTCGGAAAGCTGTCTCATTCCGAAATCAATCCGGAGGTTATTCGCTATGGGGAGAAGATGCCGGTCCCCTCTGCGTTTGACGCCATGCCAGGGTATGCCGGGCGAAGGGGGCTTGCCGCTTACCGTTGCTTTATGGAGATCGATGCGGGTTCTGAGGGCATTCTTTATTTTTCCGCAGTGTCCATGTGGTCGCAGGTGTTCGTGGACGGCAAGTGCCTCCATGAGAACCGTTGTGGTTATGCCCCCTTTCAGGTACGAGTCCCGCAGTCTGCGGAAAGCAGGCGTGAACTTGTGGTGATCGTTGATAACCGCTACGATTTTGACCGCATTCCCATGCATGAGGAGTACTTTGATTTCTATCAGTATGGGGGTATCATCCGAGGTGTTGCGTTGCATCAGTTGTCACCCGGAAAGAAGTACCTGAGGACGGTTCATGTGGAGCCCGGTAACGATTATGTGAAAGGGGAGGTGCAGGTTACGATTGTACTGGATGGCTCCCCGGCAGGTGACTCCAGTGTGACGTTTGCCTTTGACGGGCATGATCCGGAGTTCAAGGTGCTGTCTCCGGGAGAAATGAAATGGTCAGGGACGCTGAGAGTACCGGATCCGAAAGTATGGTCTCCGGAAAGCCCTACATTGCACCAACTCACCGTGACCCTGTCGGAGGAGGGGGCCTGTGCACATGATCAGGCTGCGGTGCGTTTCGGATTGAGAAAGATTGAGGCCCGGGCAGGGAAGCTTTGGCTTAATGGCAAGGAACTGATTTTAAAAGGATACAACCGTCACGAATGGCATCCTAATTTCGGCCCCTCCACGCCGGGGCTTCAAATGGTCGCCGATCTGCAGATGATGAAAGACCTTGGCTGCAACTTTGTCCGGGGTTGCCATTACCATCAGGACCAGCATTTTCTGGATTTATGTGATGAGCTTGGTTTCCTTGTTTGGGAAGAGAACCTTGGCTGGGGGCAACGTGAAAAAACCTTTGCCAGCAAGCGGTTTTGCGAGGACCACCAGCAGGCATTGGAGGCCATGCTTGAGGCGAGCTTCAATCATCCCTCTATCATTATATGGGGTTTTCTGAATGAAGCCGGCTCGAATGAAGATTATGTCCGCCCGGTTTTTGAACAGACTGTGAAGACCTTGCGTGAGAAAGGCGGCGGGCGGTTGATCAGTTTTGCCAGCATGTTTTGCGAGGACGACCGTTATTTCGATCTGGTGGATCTTATCAGTATCAATACCTATCCCGGCTGGTATGATTGTGAAGGGGTGGAGGATCCTCTAAGTCTGATCAAGCCACGTATCGAACGTTACGCCCGCAGTGTGGACGAACGGGGCTTTCGGGATAAGCCTTTGTTGGTTTCCGAGATAGGAGTGGAAGGTCTCTATGGCTGGCATGATGCCCACCGCGATTTTTACACCGAATCCTTTCAGGCAGACTATCTGGAAACCGCCTGCCGTGAAATTCTAAACCATTCACGTTATTGCGGGGTTGTGCTATGGCATTTCAGTGACGCCCGTACCTATGGGGGAGGTTGGTCACTGCGCCGCCCGAGAACCTTCAATAATAAGGGGACGGTGGATGAGTACCGCAGGCCAAAATTGGCGTACGAACGGGTAAAGGCTGTATTTCGCTCTGTCGATTTTACCGTATAGCGGGTTAATTGGAATCAATCCTCACCCGTGCCCGCGAGAAAGGCCAACATTGGCTTTGGGGTAAGAAGGGTAGTTGCCAGTTGTACCGGAATAAAGCAACAGGAAACAGTTCCCTGAGGGAACCGTTTCAACTCTTATCCCGGGCATCTTGCCCGCATACTTTAAAATCACGGAGGGCCGCCCGTGTTCGTGTGAGCTGCGTGGGGTGGCGTGATCCCACACCACATGGTAGCTTGGTGCGACCGATTGCTTCTGGCATTGCACCGGAGCGGATAAAGGTTTTGTTGGGGAGCATGACAACATCGAATGCGGTCCATTTTGATCCGATTGAGCAGGCCATTGCGGATATTGCCGAAGGCAAGCTGGTGATTGTAACGGATGACGAGGGGCGGGAAAACGAGGGGGATCTGATCATGGCAGCCTCCAAGGTCACTCCGGAGGCGGTCAACATGATGATCCGCCATGCCCGTGGGCTCATTTGTGTGCCGACGGTTTCGCATCAGTTGCAGCGTTTGGGGATTTCGGCCATGGTTCAGGAGAACCGGGAGAGTCACCGCACGGATTTTACGGTGTCGGTGGATGCGGCGGAGGGGATCACGACCGGGATCAGCGCCTATGACCGGGCTGCGACGATCCGGATACTGGCCGACCCGGCAGCCACACCGGATATGTTGGTGCAGCCGGGGCATGTTTTCCCGCTCCGGGCCAAACCGGGTGGGGTCCTGCAACGGGCCGGGCACACCGAAGCGGCCGTGGACCTTGCTTCTTTGGCCGGACTGCATCCCAGCGGGGTGATCTGCGAAATCCTCAATGAAGACGGGACCCTTGCCCGCATACCGGATCTGGTCCGTTTCAAGGCTGAGTTTGGCCTTACCATGATCTCCATTGCAGACCTGATCCAATACCGTCACCGCCGGGAGAAACTGATCGAGAAACTGACCACCAGCACTGTCGATACAGAATACGGCCCCTTTACACTGCACCTTTTCCGCAGCACGCCTGACCACCGCATGCATATTGCCCTCAGTATGGGGAAATTGGATCACCGCCCAACACTTGTACGGGTGCACAGTGAAAATCTGCTGGCCGATCTGTTCGGGGTCCGTGAGTTGGGCAGTGGGCACCATGCCCTGAGTGTATCGCTGCAGCGGATTGCGAGGGAGGGGCATGGGGTCCTGCTTTACATTGCCCAGCCTCATGGTGGAATTCAGGTCAGCAGTGGCCAGGGAGATTCGGAGGGTATGGTCTCGCCGTCAAAAATGGATTTCCGGGATTATGGCATCGGGGCTCAAATCCTCTCGGAACTCGGTTTGAAACGGATCCGCCTGCTGACCGGACGCCCCCGCAAGGTAGTGGCTCTGGACGGTTATGACCTGGAGATAGTGGAGCAGCTCAGCTTGTAATCAGCATC
>CAZCJJ010000033.1:0-26966 GCA_964499045.1 uncultured Opitutales bacterium
ACCGCCGAGATACAAATTGTATTTTCCGGGACTCCGCCCAACCAGGGCGATTTCCGCAATATAGGGACGGGCACACCCGTTCGGACAACCCGTCATCCGAATCGTAATCGCATCGTCACGCAACCCCGCTGACTCCAGTGCCGATTCCAGATCGCTCACCAGACCGGGCAGATAACGCTCGCTTTCCGACAGCGCCAGACCACAGGTGGGTAATGCGACACACGCCATCGAATTCAAACGAAGCCCGGTGGCCTGGAAGGTATTTTCCAAGTGGTACTGCTTCAGCAAACGTTCAATTGTTTCCTTTTCCTGCTCGGGTACATTGCCGATGATCAAATTCTGATTCGCGGTCAGGCGGAAATCTCCCTGATGGACCTTGGCAATCTCCCTCAAGCCGGTTTTCATCGGCAACCCTTCGATATCCTTCACCCGTCCGTTTTGAATGAACAGGGTGTAGTGCCAGCGCCGGTCAATGCCCTTGACCCAGCCGTAACGGTCTCCGTTGTGCTCGAAAACAAAAGGTTTGGCCGCCTTGAGTTTGAAGCCGCAACGTTTTTCCACTTCGGCCCGGAAAGCGTCCAACCCCATGTCTTCCACCGTGTACTTCATGCGGGCATGGGCGCGATTGGCGCGATCGCCAAAATCACGCTGCGTGGTGACGACAGCTTCAGCCAGGGCTAAGGCCTGATCCACTTCACAGAAACCCATCACATCAGCCAAACGTGGATAAGTGGCCGTATTGTTGTGCGTCATCCCCATACCGCCTCCTACCAGTACATTGAAGCCCGCCAGCTTGCCTTTCTCAACCACGGCCACGTAGCCGAGGTCATGGGCATAAATATCAACGTCATTGCTGGGAGGAACAGCCACGACGATCTTGAACTTCCGCGGCAGGTAGGTCTTGCCATAGATCGGTTCCACTTCCTCTTCGCTGCTTGTGACTTTTTCCCCGTCCAGCCAGATTTCATGGTAAGCTCTGGTACTCGGCAACAAATGATCGCTGATCGTCTTGCTGATCTCGTAAACCTCCTGATGCACCTCCGACTGATAAGGATTCGGATTGCACATGACATTGCGGTTAATGTCGCCGCAGGCCGCAATCGTGTTTAGCAACGCATCGTTAACCTGACGGATGGCCGTCTTTAAATTGCTCTTGATGATGCCGTGAAACTGGAAGGCCTGCCGGGTCGTAAGCTTCAAGGTCCCGTTGGCGTACTCATCGGCAATCCTGTCCATCGCCAGCCACTGCTCCGGGGTGCAAACACCTCCGGGAACGCGGACACGGGCCATGAAAGAAAAAGCCTTCTCCAGCTTTTGCTTCCGGCGTTCATTCCGGACATCACGGTCATCCTGCTGATAAATGCCGTGAAACTTCGTCAGCTGTGTGTCCTCCTCAGAAAGCGCACCCGTGGAGAGATCAGCCAATCCCTCCAAAATCGTGCCCCGGAGAAAACGACTGTTATCTTTGATGGTCTCGTTTTTCGATAACTTGACCGGCTTGTCAGAACTTGCAGACATATTGGTTTTTATATTAAGTATCTTAGGTAATTTACTAAAGAAATTGAAAAATGCAACCCATAATGTAAGCCCGTCCCGCTTTTATCAAAACCAATCAGCAAAAAAAATGAGGGGGCCAAGCTTCAGCCTACTGGTGTCATTCGATATTCTGAACCTGCTCGCGGATGCGCTCCAGTTCGTTCTTTCCTTCTATCACCAGACGCGTCACCTCCAGATTGTTGGCCTTGCTGCCAATGGTATTCAATTCGCGATTGATCTCCTGACAGAGAAAATCCAACTTGCGGCCGATACTCCCAGCCTCCCCAATAATCCCCAAAAACTGGTCAAAATGGCTTTCCAGACGTGTGATTTCCTCCGTGATATCGCAGCGGTCGGCAAAGAAGGCGATCTCCTTCAGGAAACGTTCGTCATCCGGATCAATCGGGATATCGGCCTTTTGCAGTCGCTGGAGCAGAAGCTCGCGATAACGCGGCACACTGTCCGCACTTAAAGTGCGAATCGTACCGAGCGCCGCCAACAACTTGCCGATACGTGCCCGCAGGTCCTCCGCAAGGGCCAGTCCCTCCGCTTCCCTCATGGCAACAAAAGCTTCCAATGCGGAGCCCAGAGCGGACTTGACCAGCGCCAGTGAATCCTTTGAGCCCGGCAGCTCGCGCCCGGAGCCCATGGAGCTAATTAAACGCAGTAACAGCTCCGCATCCGCCTGAAAGGGAATACCGATGCGCTCCGCCGTCTTGCGCAAACGCTCAACGGTAGTTTCGATTACAGAATCATCCCAGTTCAGTCCCTCCCCGGCATCATGTTGTTTGGCCTGGATGTTGACGCTGACTTTACCGCGCTCAGCCGATTGACGTAGCACCTCATTCAGTTCCCGCTCCATCCCCTGCCACTCCTTGGGCAGCGAAATCGAAAGTTCCAGGTTGCGCCGGTTAACGGAAAAAATCTCCACGGTAATTTCCAGGCGCTCATCCTGAGCGCTGGCACGTCCGAATCCAGTCATTGATAACATGACTCGGGTATGCCATGTCCCCAGCGAGTTTCAATGCAAATACCCCAACCCGGCAAAGCCGATAGCCAAGTGTTAATTCCAAATCCAAAGGTTCGGCGGGGCGCGGTTGCAATACAATATGCATCTCATGAATTGCGTTTCATGAAGTCGCGGGGGGGGACGCCCCAATAGGCCCGGAATGCGCGACTGAAGGAGAATGGAGTGTCCCAGCCGCAGGCTTCGGCCGTTTCGGATACCGTCGACTCTCCCTGCGAAAGCAAGCTGGCGGCATGCTGAAGGCGGAGGGTGCGCTGGAACTGACCGATGCTGTAACCAGTGACCTGACGAAACTTCGCCCGGAGGTGGCTCTCCGAATAGCCCAGTTGTCTGGCCAGTTCGGCAAGAGAAAGGGGCTGCTGCCTGTTTTTTGTTACCAACCGGTGGACTTGTAACAAAAGGTGCTCACTTCCCGAATCCGGCTCCGACCTTTTTCGCACGAGTTTCGCCTCATGCCGCAAATGATTGAGGATAAGGGCTAATCGGAAAATGAGCGCATTGTCTCCCGAGCCGTCCTTTTGATAGGCGTCCACCATACATTGCATGTCTGTCCAGAAGGTCTGGTCTGTTATGTGGTGCAAAGGAGAACCTACGGGGTGGGTGTCCATCAAGTCATAGGTGATAAAAAGCCAGACGATCGACTCCTCGACATCGAGATAGTGATGAAACTGGAAGGGCTGCACCATCAAAGCACAGCCCGGGCTGATAGGGTAAGCGTGTTCATTGACGATAACCCTGCCCTTCCCGCGCAGCGGAACCAACAGAATATGACGGTGGTGAAAGTGCTTCGCCGGATGCCGGGAAAGGTAGCTGCCACTGAGGCGCGAAAACAATAGGACATTATCCGGCAAGGTCAGGTTATCGCTGCAACGACCCCTGAAATAGTTACTGGGATTGGGTAAATCGAAAACAGCAGGAATCAGATCTGACCCGCATGGCACTTGGTTAAGGGAATTCATCGGGATCGCTATCGAAATGAAGTGGTCTCGTATTTTCAACGTGCTGGCAAACAATGAATAAGAACCGCCAATTTGTAGAGTAGAGAGTGACGGGCGGCTGTCGCGAAGCGATGCCCTTCCTCAGCAGTTGCAGGCTTCAGCTTAATCGGCAACTTGGCCACTCTCGGGTAATCTAACGGGGCCGAAGCGAGTTCACTTGCGTTACGGCTCACGGATTCCCCTTCGCGGGCTTCATCTTGGGGATTACTCCTTTCGGTGCCACGGCGGCTACATGTTGTCCATACCTTTGACATGTCAGTTGCTTTTCATCCTGATAGAGACGCCAGACTTATCCTGACGCACCGATAGCGATAGCGACCCCAGGTTGGCGAGGTGAAAAAGAGCTTAACCAAGTGGCATTCCGGTTAAAGGGCAATGCCCAAACGCAACCTCAATAGCTCATGGTTTCAAAAAGGCGTTTGCGCAGATGTTGACGGATGGTTTCGCGGATGGATTCGGCATACTTGAGGGCCTCCGGTTTTTCCGCACAAAGCTCACCCGCATTCCGGTACCAGACTCTCCACTGATGGCCGAAGCCACCCCCGTGCATGCCTCCGGTATGTTCCATCTGGGCCCAGGTCACATGATTCATCCGGTTGACGATCGCATCGCATTCCACCACAAATTCCATGCCGGGCGTTTCCAGCAGCAGGCGCATCCGTTCGCCTAGTTCCTCTATATGACGCACATAGGCCTCCGGCGAATCCTCCCCGTCCCTGCGGATCAGGTCATGGTACATCCCTTCAAGTGTTTCCACCTCTTCCAGCATCGCTTGCAGATACGCATGCGCCGCGACACCGGTCTCCTCCGCCATCCATTCCCGGATTTGCCTATTCAGACCAAGAATCACCTCATAGTGCGCCGCCCTCCGTCTCTGAGTCCCCACCACATGGTGCAGGGTTACGGCATCAATCCACTCATTCAGGTAAGCACGATCCCGGTAATGGGCACCGGAAATCAGAATACTTTCCCGCAGCAGATCCGTCCCCCAGCAAGCCGTGAACCCAACAAAAGGAGCCTTCCCCGAACCGGGGTAAGGTGCCTCTTTTTTCAGCAGCCCATCAAAGTAACCTCCCTCCGGGGTGGAGCGCAGCAGTGCCATCAGTGAACGCGGGTCATCATTAAAAAGATAAATCAGCAGCGATTCCTCCTTGAGCTGAAAACGTTCACCGAGGCGGACAAAGGTTTCCCCTTTGTCGTTAAACCAGAGAGGGAAAAAGGTGCTTCGCCAGCTGTTGATCCGGTTCTTGGGAATCGCCAGATCGGATTCCACCCCCCTAAAAATCAGGGCCGTCCTCCAGTTCCCTTCGAAGGGCCGCTGCCAAGCCAAACGGACACCGCTGCTTTCCGTGGCATCGCCGGAGATTGTTTCATGATTCCAGATTCCCTTCGCAACCGACAGCCCGATGTAAACGGGTTTACCTTCGAGAGAAAGATGCCACTGTATCACCGGCTCCGCCCCCTGTATTGACCGGGTCATCGCCACGCGTTGCCCGCCCGGCTCCCAGGTCAAAGCAAAGAGTCCTTCCCCGTCTCCCAGCAAACCGGCGACCGCCCGTTCCGAAGGCACATGGTAGGATACCCCGGAGTCCAGATCTTGCGGATTGTAAAAGATATCATCGAGGGAAAAACCCGGTAGTAGCCCCCGACGTATATCCCCCTCCACCTGAATCGTCACCATTTCATCCGGTGGCACGAACGAAACCATACCATCCGGCTGGAAGATCAGGAGCCCCTGCCCTTGCTCCCCCTCCACCGAAAACGTGACTTCCACTTTCATCTTGCCCGGATCCTCTCCGGAAACGGCGGCTAGCGAACGGATCTCCGCCTTGCCCCCGGTCCCGTCCCCAAAACCAAGTCGTATGAGCTGAGTTTGCCCGTCGGCCTGCTTCTCCAATAACAGGCTACTGGTGTTTCCATCAATGACACTGCGCCAGTTATCCCCCGAAACCGTCCATTGCCGGTTCACATCCCATCGGTCTTCAACCGCGGGTTTTCCGGACAGCCCGGCCAAGGACAGCAAAGCCGCACACACCGAAAGCATTCTTCTTCCCCAGTTCATTTCAAATCCTCCTTCGCAACCGGTGTTTCACCACGCCAATCACCTTTAAAATAGTTCCTGTTCGCCAAAGTATCCCCTGCAATACTGCGGATCGTTTCATAGGCCTCACGGTTGCCCGGGTCTTTCAACATACGCGTTCCGGCATCCGTTCTTATTCGGCGAAGTAGTTCCCGGTATTGCCGCAGCCAATCCGATCGCTTCTTGAATAGTTTCCGGCTTTCTCCGAGAAAGCCCACGTAATCCCGGTCATATTGGTTGTAGGCCAGACGCCCCGAAATACCGGCCAGCTTCTCCCTCGACAATGCAATCGAATCCACACCCCGAAGTCCTGGATTCTCCGGGAGGGGCGGCAACCAATCCATTGCCACTCCCGCCGCCTTTACGCGATCAATGGACTGTTGGTAATCGCGAATCCGCTGGTCCATGCCTCTCAGGATATGAACGATGTCATCGTGCAAATGAGTCACCAGTTGACTGCCTCCCGGCCCGGCCACCTCAATACCTGCAAAGACATAATCGCGGTTAGGCCGAATCCTGTCATCACTCTTCAGGAATTGCTCGTAAAGAACCAGTGGCACCCACTCATCCCCCACTTGATAGACTGAAATCCCATGGAGTTTCATCAGTTCCTCTCCCCCGGCAATCCCGGTCAAATCCAGAATCACATCCTCCGGTGCCTTGAGTGACACCGGGCTATGCCTTGATCCGCCGTACAAATAAAGGAGAGCCGAAATCCCGCTGGGTTCATCCACTCCGGCCAATCCACCCAACTCAACATCATCCGTTTGTCCGACAAAGCCGGAGTAACGTGGCTGCTCCATGGTGGTAATCCTCCAGCGTGCGCGGGGAGAGCCCTTCCAGCCTTTGAGCTGTGCGTTTCCCTTGTCTGAAATCACGGTGGCTTTCCCCCAGGATTCCTTCAGGTCCGTCGCTGCAAACGCGAGACACACCGGTTTTCCAGCCGGACGAATGCTCATCTCGTCAAATTGATTCTCCGAACCCCCTTTCATCATGACCACAGCCTGCCCTTCATAGGGCGTGACGGGAAGCAATAGACTTTTCTCCGCCTCCCCTTTCATCGCCAGATAATAGCCTGAGGCGGGAAGCAAAACCGCAGCGGGGACATCATCACCAGCCGAAACAACCAAATCATCCGCCAAACGGTCTGTCACCACCGTATAATCAAAATCATCCACTACTGATAAGGTGTACACAGTCTCCGGGGCGGTAACCTTTAGACCCGGTGTCCCCGCAAATACCTCAAGCTCAACCGGGGCCTTCACACCGCCGGGGAAGGTCATGATCACTGTGGCTTTGATGCGGTTTTTTACGGAATCCCCCAACACAATCTCATCGACCGCAACAGGAGACTGACCACAGGCATCCCGAAACTTGAGTTCGGACGGATTATTACCCTTCCCATCCGCCAGGTGGATACGGTTTCCATCTTTGGACAGCGATAGAGTCAACCAACTGTTTGAAAGGACTGTTTCTCCCGCATGGGCTGATGCTTTGACCGTAGGTTCCGGAACGGGAGTCCAGCGTGTTATCCCCGGTTCCCTGCCGGCAAGGTCAAAGGATGGATAAAGGTCACGCATAATCAGACCCACCTTGTCAGGCTCGCTCAGATCGACAAAATAGGCATCATATTGTATCCAGGGAAACTCGCGGGATAACAGGAAAGCCAAGCCTCCACCGTCCTCCGTCCATACAGGCCAGCTTTGTACCCCTCCGGTTATCGCCGCCAGATTCGTTTCTCCCGACTGAATATCCAGGATCCTGATCGCCGCCCCGTCCTGGTAGGCAATCCTGTTCCCGTCCGGAGCAACCGCAGGCGCACTCAACAAGCCGAATTCCGGCTCCACCACAAGCACTGGACTTTGCCCGGCTTCCACATCGATTCGGTAGATGCCCTGCCGTCCGTGCCGGACAGCAATGAAATAGATTTGCCCATCGGGGCCATAAACCGGATGCGAACATCCCTCCCAGTCTGCCGGGCTGATTTCCCCTTCCCGGCCCAACGTCAGATCCAGTTCAATGATCCGGCCATTCCTGTTGAAAACAAGCTTATCCCCCCTTGGCGACCAGCGTCCCTGCAAACCATCCGCAAGGCGCAGGTTATCCTTACCATCCCGGCCCGTCACCCAAAGCCCCGGAGTCCCTCCCAACAGCGAATGGTATAAAATCCGCTTGCCGTCCGGGGACAACTTGGGCGCCACATAGTCGGCCTGGGAGTAGTGGAGCTGAGTATCGGCCGTTCCCTCTCTCAAATAGGTACCAGCCAGAGGCTTGGAATAAACGATCAAACTGCCTTCACTTTCTGCCACCGGTCTGACCTTGATCCGGTTCCGCTGTTCAGGCGGAGCCAGCATTTCCATGAAAACAAGTTGGCCGAAGTTCCACGGTTCATTGTAAACATTTTCCAGCAGAGGCGACCAACTCCCCTGCCCGGGATCAGGCATGGCCCGGACATTGCGGGCCATATTGAATCCCCAACGCTCCCCTTCTTCCGGAAACCCTCCGAGTGCGGCAAACGGTATCTTCAACTCCACCAGCCAACTGCCATCAGCCTGAAGAGATGCACCACTCCATTGGTCGAGGCTCAGTTCCCTGCTCCACCTCGACCCAATCGGATTCATGATAAGGTGCAGCACCTTGCCGCCACTTTCCCGCTCGATAAAAATCTCAACACTGTCCTCTCTCCACAGACGTCCCCCGTCCCCTTCGTTCGCCACAATCCCAGCCAGATTATCCTCCAGGCACTGCACCCCGATCCAAAGACTGTCAAAGGTATAGCCGACACCAAAATGGGTTTCCCGGTTGGCAGGACCGCCGCCGCCGAGTGCATGGAAATCGCCGGAAGACGGCACCGCTGCCCAAGGTGAATGATCTCCCGGCTCTTCCCCAGGCTGCGGTTCATTTTCCAGCAGGTAAACCTCATAAAGTGGCCTATCCTGACCAAACAGACCCGCCACCAGAAAAAGAGCCGGGAGCATTACCCAAACCCCAACGGCCAAGCCGTTGGAACGAAATCTAAAGGGGTTCGTTAGCGTCATGGTTAATCAGGTGGATCCTCAGCCCAACCCGGAATAAGCAACCGGAGGCTTATGGATTCATACAACACCATTAACCTTGAGACCTCCAAATAGTTTCATGAAATGTTCAAATTGAAAAAAATTAACAAAAAACATAACTCCTGCAAAGGAACTTTGCAGACAACTCTGTGTACAATAGCTCCACTCTTTTGATTGAATTACCCTATGTTCTCTGCGACTCTCTGCGCAAAATCCGGGACACATTACGAGCCCGCTACCTGCTAACAAGTGACCCCGACACTGCAAAATAAGATACCGACGGAGTGGACTGTGCCGGAGCCGGAAAAGAACTGGCACCGCAGTGAGGCCCTGCAGGCTTCATTGGCCGCCTGTAAGGTGGCCATCCGGGGCCATGCTTCCCGTTTCTCCTTCGCCACCTTCCCCCTTCCCGTCGAAAAAAAATGGGGGGCCTTCGCCATATATGCTTTCTGCCGCTGGGTGGACGACACCATCGACGAAGCTGCAGATCCTGCCGCAATGAGTTCCGGAGCTTTCAAAGCTGAACTCGATGCCATTGAAGCAGGCTCCAGCCCCCTTCCCTTCGCCCCGGCCTTCGCCGAGGTCAACCGCCAGTATGCCATCCCCCGCTCTTTCTATGAGGACTTTATCCACGGCTGCTGCATGGACCGCTATCCCGTTATCATCAGAACCCAGGCCGAACTGGAAATTTATTGCTACCATGTCGCCTCCGTGGTGGCTCTGATAATAAGCAAACTGTTCGGACTAAGGGATCCGGAGGGCGTCACCTATGCCGTGGAAATGGGACTCACCATGCAATTGACCCATATCCTGAGGGATGTTCTTGAGGACTTTGAGAAAGGCCGAATCTACCTCCCCCTGGATAGCATGCAGGCTTTTGACACCGGCCCCGAAGCCATCGCAGCCCGCAGGTGTCAGGATCCCGCATGGAACACTTTTCTCGCCTCACAAATCCAGCAGGCCCGGGAGTGGTATGCCTCTGCGGAAAGGGGCCTACCCTACCTCGCGAATGATGGTTCCCGCTTCACCGCCCGCCTGATGAGTCGCATCTACGGTGGTATTCTGGACGAGATTGAAAAGCGTGACTACGATATATTCTCCGGCCGGGTCTATGTCCCCCTCCACCGGAAAATCCTGATTGCCCTGAAAAGCCTCCGCTAGCCCGAATGGCACTCCGTTAAAGGTGAACCGTCGAAATCGAAGGTTCTTTTTCATTGTTTACTAGTACGTTAAAATACGAGACCCGATTTCGATAGCGCTTTCGATCCCGGGTTGGGAGGTGAGAAAGAGCTTAACCCGCATATCTTGTGAGATAAGCGGGATAAGTCCCATTCGGGTTAGCCGGTACCGGGGCTGCTGTGTGGATTCGGCTTCTCCACTAAAATGGCAAGGGCATTTCATCTGGGAGTTTCGCTGGGCAAGTTCCGCCTTTTTGCTGGAGCAAGTCCCGCATTCAGGCGGTCTTCGGCGGGATAGGGGGACCGCATAAATGCGGAACAGTTGCTCCAGCCGAAACAGACCGCCCCTGTTTGGTTGTTGCCCATGATCACAAAAACATCTGGAAAATGGTTGGAGTCCCGACTTCAGTCGGTCCCCCTATCCTTCCGAAAACCGGCTGAAGCCGGTACTCCAGCAGGAAAATCCAGAGCAAAATCCAGGACACCCAGAATCTCAAAGGACAGTGGACTCAAACCATGGGTGCCCCGAATTATGTTCTCCCCTCGGTGGCAGCTACGCTCCGTCGATTTCAATTTGGATTTCGACCTTCGATATCATTCATCCGCCATTCGAACTCCGACATCCGAACGCACCGTTGCCTGGCCGCGGAACCATTTCGCCTGGGATAAGATGAGGGCAACCCCTGCGACACAGGCGGTTTCCATCCGCAGGACGCGGCCTCCCAAATGATAAAACGCAAAGCCGTGCGAACGCAGTGCATCGCGTTCTGTCGCTGACCAGCCCCGTTCCGCTCCCAAGGCAAGAACAACGGACCGACTGCCCGCAGGAAGACTCCATGCGGAAAAGGGGGCCTCCGCTTCGTAAACATCCAAGGCTACGGCCGTTTGATCCGTTTCTTTATGCAGGCTTTCAAGACACCGTTTCAGTGAATCGTGAACCCGGACTTGCGGCATCACGGTGCAACAGGCCTGCTCCACGCCAAGATGGCAGTACCCCTCCCATTCTCCCTCAGCCCAAAGCTTGCTCTGCCGATAGGAGGGCTCGCCTTTTTCCGGAATAAAGAAATCAAGCGCGGACACCCCCAGCGCAGCCATTTCCTGAAGCACTCGCCGCGCCGTCTGCGGGCGGGGTAAGCCCAGAACCAGTCTCAAAGGGTAAGGTAGCTGTACCTCCGCTTCCCAATCCACCTTAAAGGACAATCCCTTTTCAGAATCATCCACAATTTGCGCCAAGCCGCGGAGACCATTTTCCACACCGACAAAAAAACGGCCATGAATCCCCAGACGCAGAACCGACCGGATATACCGCACCCTCGGATCCGAAGAAGCCCACTGATAATCAGGCTTCTGCTCTGGCAATAAGATGAGGTTCAAAAACGATCCTCCCACACACGATAGCCCGGAACGCTGACGCGAATACGGCGCAAGGTTTCCTCCTCTGCATCCAAAGGCGTTTCTCCCTGAACAAAATCCCGCAAAGGCAACTGAGCGGTTTGGCCGGGATTCAGCAGACCTTCCCTTACAAAGCGATAACCCTCCGGAGGGTTGATTTCCACATCGACCAGCGACCAGGGAACATCCGAAAGGTTGGAGACCAGCAGCAGGCGTCCGGTCCTCGCCACGGCAACACGCAAAGGCGGCAGCGGAGCCTCATGACTGAAACCGTCTTCACCGACCACCGCGATGATTCTTTCATAACGCGTCAACTCCGGGATCTCTTCTTCGATCGGCTCACGGGTTGATTTCAGATAAAAATAAGTCCCCCCAACCACCAACAGGACCAAAACCGTCAGCTGAATAATAAGGGCCAACCTGTTCATTTGGGGACGGGGTACAAACAGCCGTCCTGCCTGCCGGTCTTCCAGTGAACGGGCAACATCCAGATCTATCCAGGGCGGGTCTTTGGCTTCACGCTGGGTGTCGTGCAGAATGAGGACGGAGGCAGCTCCCTCCTGCACCTCCTCCAATCTCAGTACATCAGCCAATGCCATCGCTGTCTCCAGCGGCTGCCCATTCACAGAGACCCACCAGCAGTCCGCCGCCCCCTCCTTGTGCATCCAGGATCTTAATTCATATTCAGTCATGCAAAAGACCACCAAGGTAAAATAAGCGGACTCCTATCGCAATCTTCAAATCCCTCACAGACGGAAAGGCACAGGACCATTTCATCTGAGCGTTTTTGCTGGAGTCCCGACTTCAGTCGGTCCCCCTTTCCTTCCGAAGACCGGCTGAAGCCGGTACTCCAGCAGGGAACCTTTCCCACCAACTACCAGATGAAATACCCCTGAAATCAAAAATTGTACAAAGTTGAATCTTTTTATTTAAGTTTACCGGGAAAACTGCGATAAGATATGCACACGAAGTCAGGCGTAGAATGGGAGATATTGGGAGATAGCGAAAAATTCTGCGTACTGGCTTCGTGTGTTTTACTTTCTCAATTAATGGCTGGTTGCCACCTTAGCGCCCTTGGGCTGGCCTATCCTTTTCAGTAAGGCATCAAACCAGGGAACATTGATATCAAATGGCTTACCGCCACGGATGCGTTTGAATTCAATGGCCCGCAGGACACCGCCCTGCTCCTCATCGTGACCGATGACACCGCTTTCGCCCCGGAAGGCACACTCAACGGCCAGATCCACGCAGCCTTTGATCAAGCGCAGGTCATCGATATTTGCCGCCGCCGCACGGGAAAAATAACCGCTCTTCTGGATTAGCGTCTTTTCTGCCCCCAGTTTTTCGGCGAACTGCTTGCCAAACCAGGCTCCCGGATTCACGGCATCCAGCTTGATATGTCCAAAAGCATCGCGCGGGACTTCCTCGCCGGAGGCTTCCATTTCTTTCACGATGCTTTCGACTCCGGCCCCTTCACTGATGAAAATATTGACGCAGTCAAGTTCGTCCATAATCCCCTTCAAACGCTTGGCTTCTGCCGCAATGTCAACCGACATCTCGGGGATGAAAACAGCATGCACATCCACATGGCGTGGAGACAATCCGATGGCGGGCAACCACTTTTCTCCGGCCAGACGCTCCTGATAGGCTTGCGCTGTGGCCGCCGTCAGCCAGCCGCAATTGCGCCCCATCACTTCATGCACAATAAGCATGCGCGGGTTGGCCCCGTGTTCGGCCACCACGTTTCTGAAAAAAGCGGCTCCTTGCTCCGCCGCAGTCCAAGCTCCAAGGCTCTGCCGGATCGGAATAACATCGTTATCAATGGTCTTGGGCAAACCAATGACCGTCAGGTCATAATTATTTTCCTTCAGGAAGGCCGCCAGGTCCGCCGCCGCGGTATTGGTGTCATCCCCCCCGATGGTATGCAGAACATCCACGTCGTCCTTTACCAGCTGATCCGCTGCCTTGCGTTGCGGGTTCTCGCCTTCCTTGATCAAACCACGCTTCAGGCAGTCCTTGATGTTGGTCAGCTTGACCCGGCTGTTGCCAATGGGGCTTCCCCCGTGCAAATGGAGGTTTCCAGCCGACGCACGGATCTCCGGGGTCACCACAATGCTGTCCCCGAGCAGAAGGCCTTTGTAGCCGCTGCGGTAACATACGATTTCAATCGACGGATCGATTTCCGTGTAGCGTTCAATCAGTCCACCCACTGCGGAGGAAAGACAGGGAGCCAGTCCCCCGGCAGTCAAGATACCTACTTTTTTCGGTTTTTTCATAGTCGTTTTATTACTTATTGAAGGATTTCAAGTTGAACTTTTCCTCTCGTCACCGCAAGCAAAGGCCGTTTTTAAAGCAAGGTAATGTTAAAACACTTATCCCTTCTCCTAGTATTGCTACTGGCAAGCGGCCTGTCCGGCTGTAACAAACAGGCTGAAAGTGTAAAGCCGCCCGAGACCTATTTCCCCCTGGATCTGGGGGGGCACACGATTCAGGTTCAGTTGGCATTGACCCCCAGTGAACAGTCGCAGGGGCTGATGCACCGCGACAACCTGGCCCCTGACCACGGAATGCTTTTTGTGTTTCGCTCCCCAGGTCAACGCTCCTTCTGGATGCACAATACACTCATCCCCCTTGATATCGGCTACTTCACCGCTGATGGCATGTTACGGGAAGTATATCCTATGCAGCCCCGGGACCGTACTTCCGTTCAATCCATCCGCAACGACATCCTCTATGCTCTCGAAATGAATCAGGGCTGGTTTGCCGAAAACAAAATCCGTCCCGGTGCCCGTCTGAATCTCGACCAACTTGAAACTGCCATCCGTAAACGACAGACCCCGGGTTGACTGTACAAAACAACAACGCAATCAGTCAGATCACCACTGTGAACTTGGAAGACCGGGAAGGCTGGGCAGGTTTCACTGAATGTAGTAGCCGGAGACCTTCCATGTCCCCTTGGCAGGGTTATCGGTATGGGGCACCAACATGGGGGTAATGGTTTCCAGTACAGGCAGATCACGTCCGGCAAACACGGTTTCGAACTGAACAACCACATACTCTGCCTCGGGAGCCCCGGGAAGCATGGTCGTGTAGAACAGCCGCTTAACCTGACGACTCTTCACCGCTCCCAGGGGTTTGCGGACCTCATTCAAACTGGAAACCCAATCCTTCACAGATATCGCTTCCATGAAAAACGGGGCGGTTTGTTTCCAGGCAGATTCATACTTGCCCTCGTCAATCAATTGAATCCACGCAGTAACCATTTCCTGAGCCTGCAGTTCCTTCTCCGGCACCGCCTGCAGCGGCAGCCAGGCGCCAAAGACAAATAACCAGATCAGTGTGCAAAAACGGGTGAAGCTAAATGGGTGGTGTTTCATAAGATTCGCTTTCGTCAGCTTGCTTTATCTGAAAATGGGAAAGACCAGACGAGGCATTTATTGAGAGCAAGAGATTAAAGTCGACCTTTATTCCATTTCCTGACCATGGCCACTCTTTATCCAACTCATAACTTCCACCCTTCCCGGCCATAGCTTTTCATCTGGCTACGGTGGTTGAGTACGCGATAGATCGTGTACCGGGGGTGAGCCAAGTGCCGATATTGTTGGTGGCGAATATTTTTGATTATTCTTTAGCCTGGAATATTCACGAAGCCCAGAAGTGATGAAGCGCAAGGCGCAACCCGAATCCGCGCGGAAGTGCACTCAAGTGCATGACCAAGCGGATTGTAGGGGTGCAACGCAGCGATTCGCGCTTGTGGGCGAGAGGATTGGGCGAAATTCGGTGGTAAACCACGATTTAATCTATGAGGTCTTTATAAAAAACAACTTAAACCACTTTTCGCACAATCCGGTGAATTTTTCAGGTTAGCCAGCATATCTCACATGGAGACCCTTTTTGTGGTCGTTGTGACACGATTTCGATTTGGATTTCGATTTGCTACGCCACCGACGCTTACGCTCCGTCGATCCCCCTGGAGGTACTTGGCGGGTGTCTTGGAAAGCGGGCTGCCTTCCCCCCAAATGTGCCTTGACTTGGAGGGGGAATCACCCAAACTCCCCCCCTTTTATTTTAATCGTCCGGGAGAGCATTTACAGCTGTCCCCGCCTGTCATGAATTTGAAAGATACGCTGAATTTACCGAAAACCCAATTCCCGATGCGGGCCAACCTGACGCAACGGGAGCCGGACCGCATCCGGCATTGGGAGGAAAGCAAACTCTACCAGCGTATCCAGGAGAAAAATGCCTCCGCCCCCCCCTTTATCCTGCACGACGGCCCTCCTTTTACCAACGGTGATGTCCACATCGGCACCGCCCTGAACAAGATCCTGAAGGACATGATCTTGCGGTATAAGTCCATGCGTGGCTACCGCACCCCCTATATCCCCGGCTGGGATTGCCACGGCCTTCCCATCGAGCACAAGGTCGCCAAATCCCTTCGCGAACAAAAGAAAAATCTCTCCGCCGCTGAGCTGCGTCAGGCCTGTGCGGAATTCTCAGCCAGCTACATTGAAACCCAGCGCACCCAGTTCAAACGCCTGGGTGTATTGGCAGACTGGGAGCATGAGTATAGGACGATGGACCCGGCCTACGAGGCCGTCATCCTGGAAACCTTCGCTTCCTTCGTGGATCAGGGTCTGGTTTATCGCAGCAAAAAACCGGTTTACTGGTCCATCCCCTGCCAGACGGCCCTGGCCGAAGCGGAAATCGAATATCAGGACCACATCAGCCCTTCCATCTGGGTCAAATTCCCCATTCCGGCCCATCGCCTGCCAAGCCACGCGGACAAGCTTTCCATTGTCATCTGGACCACCACTCCCTGGACTCTGCCAGCCAACCTCGCTGTCGCGGTCCATCCGGACCTCGAATACCGCGAGGTGAAAGTGAACGGTGAAACCCTGTTGGTCGCCTCCGCACTGGTCGAGCGCCTGATTGAAGACTGCCGTCTGGAGAACTCCACATTGGGCCCCCAGCACAAAGGCAGCGACCTGGAAGGGATACAGGCCCGGCATCCTTTCATTGACCGCCCCAGCCCGATTGTCCTTGCCGACTACGTGACCACGACCTCCGGTACCGGCTGTGTGCATACCGCCCCCGGTCATGGTCTCGAAGACTACCTGACCGGCCTCAAATACAATCTTGATATTTATTGCCCGTTGGATGATAGCGGAGCCTATGTGGACGATGGTCAAATCCCGGCTGATTTAGTGGGTGTTTCCGTTCTGGAAAAAAACGGAAAATGCCCGGCCAATGAGGCAGTTCTCAGCAAACTGAAAGAGACCGGTACCTTGCTCGAAGTCAAATCCTTCGAACACCAGTATCCTTTCTGCTGGCGCTCCAAGACCCCGGTGGTCTTCCGGGCAATGGATCAGTGGTTCGTTTCCCTCGATAGCAAGGGCATGCGCGACAAGGCTCTCGCCTCCATCGGTGAGGTAAAATGGACTCCACCCACTGGCGAAAATCGCATCCGCCCCGCCGTAGCGGACCGTCCGGACTGGTGTATCAGCCGCCAGCGCTCATGGGGGGTTCCCATCCCTGTCTTCTACGATGAGGAAGGGCAGCCACTGCTGGATGGAAACGTCATCCGGGGCCTTGCCGCCAAGCTTGCCGCACATGGCAGCAACCTCTGGTTCGAATCGGATGCCGCCAGTTTGCTGGAAGGCATTGAAATTCCACAGGCCTTCCAGGGCAAAACATTGACCAAAGGCACCGATACCTTGGACGTCTGGATCGACTCCGGCTGCTCTCACCGGGCTGTCCTTCAAAAGAACCCGGATCTCGCCTGGCCGGCCGATCTTTATCTCGAAGGCAGCGACCAGCACCGTGGCTGGTTTCAGTCATCCCTCTGGACTGGTATTATCGCCGATGGCGCCCCCCCCTACCGCAGCATCGTCACCCACGGCTTTGTCGTGGACGAGAACCGGAAAAAAATCTCCAAAAGCGCCGGTGGAAAACCTCAGACCGCCGATCGGTATGTCGAACAGTACGGCGCCGACATCATACGCCTCTGGCTAAGCAGTGAGGATTTCCGCAAGGACATTCCGATATCAGACAATCACCTCAAGCAGGCGGTCAATGTGTACCGCACGATACGCAACACGCTGATGTACCTGCTGGGCAACCTGAGTGATTTCGACCCGGCCAAGGACGCGGTACCCCCGGACAAGTTGACACCTCTGGACCACTGGGCATTGGCAGAATGCGACCAATTCCTTTCCCGTGTCACTGAAGCCTACGAAGAATACGCCTTCCACAAGGTGTACACCGAAGTCAGCAACTTCCTCGGCAATACCCTGTCGGCAACCTACCACGATATACTCAAGGATCGCCTTTATACCTATGCCCCGGATTGGCCGGAGAGACGCTCTTCCCAGACCGCCATGCACGCCATTTATAATGTGCTGATCCGCGTACTGGCACCGATCCTCACCTTTACCGCTGACGAAGCCTACGCGTACCAATCCGCGGACAAGGATTTCCATGAGGGTTCGATTCACCTCGAGAACTGGCCCGACTACGGGCAGACAGGTTATGATGCCACCATTGCCCGCGACATCACTGTCATCATGGAGTTCCGGCACAAGATCAATGAAAAGCTGGAAATCCTGCGTCAGGAAAAGGTGATTGGAAAAAGCCTGGAAGCCAAAGTTACGATTAAAGGGCATCCCGGTGAAGCAATTTACACCCTTCTAAAGCAATACCAGGCTATCCTGCCGGAACTCTTTATCGTGTCCGATGTCTCCCTGAACGACTCCAACGAACCCCAGCTCGAAATCGAAGCCAGCCATGCGGACGGGCACCGTTGTCCACGCAGTTGGCGTTGGGTACCGGAACTCGTCGAAGCCCCTGGCTTTGGGGAGGTTTCCCCCCGTGACCGCGATGCCCTTTTGGCGAAATACCCTTCCTGAACCTGACCGATTAGCCAGACTAACCTTCACCTTTAACTTCACCCTTCCTCGCACGTATCATGGCAACCAAAAAAACTGTTAAAAAAACCACAAAAAAAACTCCGGTCCCGCAGAAAAAAACCCGTGCTGCCAGCAAAGCACCCGCTAAAGCTGCGACCAAAGTAAAAAAGGCATCCCCTTCAGCCGCACCGGCCAAAACAAAGGCGACCCCCGCATCCAAGGGAAGAAAGACCGGCAAGTCTCCCTCAAAGCCAGCGAAGACCAAGGCCACAGGCACAGGTAAAGCATCCCGGGTGAAACCCGCGAAGGCAGAGTCAACCAAGGATAAGCCGGAAGTACCCCCGACTGACGAAAAGACCAAGGCTCTGGTTCTGGGTGCACGCAAACGGACAGGGACTCCCGTGATTTTCAAAAAGCCCAAGGCTAAAGTCGCCCCGGTGGTCTTTACCATGGACGACGTCAACGAGGTTCTGGCTACCCGCAAAGAAGAAAAGCCAAGCGATACGAAGAAAAAGCAGGCAGACCCCGCTGAGGCTGGCAGGCCTGCCAAAAAGACCTTGGTTGATGATGTGGTGGTGGAACACCGCAACCATAGTGCCGCCTCTATCGCCGACATTCTCGGATTCAACCCTGCGGAACGGAAAGCTCGCCAGACCGAGGAAAATGTGCCGCGCAAGTGGATCCGTTACTACAGAGCTTTGATTGAGCTGCGGGACCATGTTCGCTCCGGTCTCGACATGCACGCTGCCGACACACTGATGCGGGCCGGGAACGATATCATCAAGGACGGAGGCAAAGACATGGTTGACGCCAGTAGCGACAGTTTCGACCGCGATTTTGCCCTCAGCCTGGTTTCCAATGAACAGGAGGCCCTCTCCGAAATCGAAGAGGCCATCCACCGGATCTTCAGCGGAACCTATGGCATCTGTGAGGTTACGCGCACGGCGATTGACAAGGAACGTCTCGAAGCCGTCCCCTTTACCCGCTACTCTCTGGAAGGGCAGCGGGAACTGGAAAAGAACCGTCGCTACCGGAACAGCCGTGGCGGCAGTGTGGGTGTCTTTGGGGATTCCGACGACAACATCTCCTTCTCAGATGATGATTCGGACAGCTGATATCACAGCGGCTCCCGGGCGCCACTACTTCTCATGACCTATTGGCGTCTTCTTGCCCTTGCCCTCGCGGTGCTCATTGCGGACCAATGGAGCAAATGGTGGATTGTCGGTCACGTTCCGGAAGGCACTTATTTTTCCCAATCGCATCTGGCTCCCATTGAAATCATTCCGGGTTTCTTTTACATCGTCCACATCTACAATCCGGGGGCAGCCTGGGGGATCCTTGAAGGCTATGGCTTCTGGCTTGCGATATTCGGTATACTCGCCATTTCGCTCATATTTTTCTTTCGCAAGCAACTCGATCTACACCAGAAGTGGATGCAAATCGGGTTCGGATTGCTGATCGGCGGCGTCCTCGGAAATATGGTGGATCGCTTTCGTTTTGGCCATGTGATTGACTTCCTTGATTTTCACTTTGGCTCTTACCGCTACCCGGCTTTTAATTTGGCTGATACCGGAATCACCGTCGGTATCGCGATTTACCTTATCGCCAGTTTTTATGAATCCCGCAAGCAGGAGAAAGCCACTCTGCCTCCGGGCACGAACAAAGAGCGGGCCAAAGCCTGCGGCAAACGCTAACGTAATCAAGGCCACACAACAACCGTCAGCACATGCGCTTCCATCAGGGTGAAAGACGGGTAACACTCAGTGTCGGCGAATTTTCGGAGTTCCGTCAGGGACCTTCCCTTGCCACCCGGGGATACAGCCCTTGGCGAGCCGCGATTGGTACTGCCTGGCATGACAGCGTACGCAAGCAGGTCTCCTCCCATTCACCTGATACCCGCTTCGAAGTTCCGCTGCAAGGAACATGGATTGAAAAGGGCTGGAGGATTGAGCTGCAGGGGCGTGCCGATCAGTGGCAGGAGCAAGACGGTCGTTTTCTGATCCGTGAGATCAAAACTATTTCCGCAAAATTACCGCTGGCCGAGGAGGAGCTGTTCAACCGCTACCCCGACTACTTTGCCCAACTCGCGACTTACCTCGTACTGGCCGCACTGGATCCGGCAGTCGCATCAAAACAACTGGAGGGAGAACTCTATTTCGTGGATTACCGCAGTGGCATCAGTCAGAGCGTTCCACTCCCCCTTGCTCCCCAAAAGCTTTTCCAGGAACGTCTCGACGCCCTGGTTCCGTTTTTGGAAACCAAATGGAACAGTCGCCTGCGCCTCCGTGACCTTTCTTTCAATCCCCCCTTCCCCACCTGGCGTCCTGAACAAACCGAGGCGATCGAACACCTGCACCACGCCTTTCGGAAGCAGCCCACTGTCCTCTTTGAGGCCCCCACTGGCTTTGGTAAAACAGGCACCGTACTCTATCTGGCATTGGAAAAACTCAGTCAGGGCGAATGTCAGCGGGTCATCATCCTCAGCAGCAAATCCACCGGCCAGCACCAGATCATCCGGCAACTCCAGGGCATGCTGCCACAAAGCCCAACAATCCGTTTTCTGCAGTTCCGTAACCGCCGTGAACACGCCATCCAGTCTCCTTTGCATACCTGCGAGACAGGGATGGCCTGCGAGTTGGACGATCCTGACCGCTGGAACCGGGCCGGAGTGGACCTGGAGTCGCTGTTCACCCAAGGCACGGTCAGCCTGGAGCAAATCCGTATGCTCGGGGCCACACTGGGCATTTGCCCTTACCTCTTGTCGAAGGCCCTGCTGCCCTTGGCCGAAATATGGATCTGTGATGCCAATTATGTCTTCGGCCCCGGAAACCGCCATATCTTCGACTATGTACCCGGCTTTGATCCGGCACAGACTTTCCTCATCGTGGACGAGGCCCATAACCTCCCCCAGCGAATTGCCGACCATTACTCCTTCTCAGAATCATCCTCCGGAATTGAAGGCATTTGCCAATCGCTCTCATGGCATGGGTTTCCCTCCCCCTTTAAACGGGCCTACGAACAGTACCTGGAATTCATCCAAACGCTTCCACCAAAAGACCGTCACGATCCATCTGTACTCTATGAACTGAGGGATCTCCTCGGCCAGCTCAAAGACAGGCTGCTGATGGCCGCACCTGAACATGATGAACTGGAACCTTTCCTCCGTGAGCAGCTTTGGCAAATCCCGGCCCGTCACAGTATCCTCGAAAGCAATGAACTGAATTTGCTTCCCTGGTCTCCCCGTAAAGGCCACCTCAATGTGAGCTGTCTCGACGCAGGCAATGCCGCCCGTCGCGAGCTTACTTCCTATGGTCAGACCCTGCTGATGTCAGCCACGCTCTCTCCTCCGGGGATCATGAGTGAGGCATTGGGTTTCCCGTCGAATACTGCTCCCCCATTCATCCAGGCTGAAGCCGACTGGAGAAACGAAGCCTACCGGATGGCAGTGGACTGCCGCGTGGATACCCGCTTGAAAACACGGGCTTCTTATTACGAGAAAACGGCACAGACGGTGAGCAGCCTCTGTCAGAACACAGCAGCCCCTGTCGTCGTCTTTTTCCCCAGCTATCAGTATGCCGAAACCATAAGGACCTACCTTGAAGCCGTGGACCCGCTCCTGCGCACTGCGATTCAACCCCGGTCCATCGACCTGAACGGCCAACTCGGATTCCTCGAGGAAAGCCTCCTCACCTGCCATGCCCTTTTCTTTATCCTTGGCAGCAGTTTCAGCGAAAGTATCGACCTGCTCGGCGGACGTGTGGAAACAGCCATGGTGGTCGGCCCCGCTCTACCCGAGGTCAATCCGGTGCAAAAAGCCATCGCCCAAGGTTATGAATCGCTGGGGCGGGCGGAATCCTTCCGCCGCACCTACCAGATCCCCGCCATGCGAAAGATCAATCAGGCTCTGGGAAGGCTGGTGAGAGCCCCCGGTCAGAAAGCCGATATCCTCCTTCATTGCCGGCGCTTTGCTGAACAAAGCTATCGTTCCCTCCTCGCTCCCGAATACCAGACACCCGAGATTCTCCCATCCGACGAAGCCTTTATAAACTGGGCCATGGGCCGCCATGCTGGTTAGCCCGCATATCTCACCGGCTTGTTGGCGAAGGACAATTACTGGCTGTGGAACGGGTTTTCCGGACTCCCCAACACAAACCCGGAGTTTACGCCAACGGATTGACGACTTCCAGAAAATCAAACTTTCTGAAATCGCTGTCAGCCGTATACATGCGGGTAACCCCGTGTTGACGGAGAATGGTAGCGATGTGTGCGTCGGGAACAAGGTTTCCGCGAATGTTCAGCCCTCGGGTGCATGCGGCGTAGTCTTCCGCAAACCCATCCATCTCCGTAACAACCCTGGCTCTTGGAAGAGCCAACAGGCTACGAATGTTCTTCCAGGCCTGGGCGGGGCTGAGCGGGTTTGTGAAAATCGATGAGTGGGTGGCAATACGCTGAAAAGCCATCAAAGCCGGCCATGTCATGCATAGCAGATCCGTCTCTTTCGCACGATGCTTGAGAAACCGAACGGCGGTTGCGTGCTCGCGGGCATCAATATTGGCCGCATAGAGCAGCAGGTTCGCATCAATCGAGTAACTCATACCTGGTCCAGAACCCGGTACAAGGCGTCTTTATCGGAAATATCCACCCGCGCACCCATTTTCGCCGTGGTCCACTCAAGTTCCGTCCCGGCGGCATGCCCATTCGCTCTGTCATAGTCTTTAAGCGCTTGGGCGAGCAGGACGGATACTACCTTCCCCAATGGCTTCTTTTCCCGCCGCTGAAGTTTCTTCAAATCCTCCAAAACAGGTTTCTCAATGTCCAGAGTCGTTCTCATTCTTCTGATGATGTTTTTAAAGCATCAGATGTCAAATTATATACGAGCGCGGCTACGTAGTCCGTTTACATAAGCTTGTCGAGGGGCTAAATAGTTTCGGCCTGCCCGGGTTCCTTTCCATTAGCAATTGTGGGATAAACACAGAGGGGTCATCTCATGGCTCGACAGAACTTCGTCCGGGGTGAGCGTATAGCCGCTGAAGAAATCGCGTGCAGGCAACATGCGGCCTCCTGGACGCTGGAGTTGCGATATCCGCAGGATGCCTTCTCCTGTTACTATGCGCAAGCCGTCCTTGTCTGCTGACAGGATCCATCCCGGCTTATCCTGAGCAGTCCCGGGTTCCGCATAAGCCTCGCGGAGTTTGATCCTTGCCTGTCCATGCTCAAAAAAGCAACCGGGCCAGGGATCGAGCCCATTGATCCGGGCGGCCAGGACGGCAGCCGATTGGTGAAAGTCCAGTTGACCGTCCACCTTTTCCAATTTCCGGCAGTAGGTCGCCTTTTCAGTGTCCTGTTCGACAAAATGAGCCTGCCCGGACAGGATGGTGTCCGCGCACCTGGTCCACAAGGGCACACAGGCCGTGGCCATCCGCTCACGCACATGACCGGCTGATTCACCTTCCTCAATCGCGAGCTTTTCGTAGTCCAGCACCGGTCCGGCATCCATTTTAGGGATAATTCGCATCAAGGATACTGCGGTTTCACGCTCACCGCATGCTATCGCTGTTTCGACCGGCGAAGCCCCTCGATACTTTGGCAATTGCGAGCCGTGGAAATTGATGAAGCCCAGAGGAGGTGTTGCCAGCAGGGTCTTTTTAAGAATATGGCCGTAGGCAATCACAATGACCAGCGCCACTTCCTCCTCCCGCAGCCATGTCTCCAGTTCCGCTCCAGGACGCTCGGGTTGCAACAAGGGGATTCCTGTCTGACTGGCATAGGCCGCCACCGGGTTGGGCTGAAGATGCTTTCCCCTGCCCTTCGGACGATCCGGCTGGCTCACCACTCCGGCCAAGGCCCATTGCTTTCCGGATTGTGCGGCAAGGTTTTCAAGCAAAGGCACCCCGATTGCATCGGAACCCATGAAAACAATTTTAGGACAGGACATCATCAAATGGTTTAAGGAGCACGGGCGTCCCGCCCGTGAATTTCAGAGCACACGGGCAAAGTGCCCGCGCGCTTTTTACTGTAGGCTGAAACTTTAGTGAGGCTTAATCAGGCTAAACGACTCAGCCAATTATCCACTTTAGGTTTAAGTGCGGATTCAAACAAATCATCGGTTGACGGGCATGGCTGGTCGAAGAAAACGGTCCAGTACTCGACATGGCGGACGGTCTGTTCCGGCTCAACGACAGTAAGCGGTGCCAGTGTTTCCATTTCGATCATGAAGTCGTTGGAGAAGACCTCGTACATACAGCCAAGATCGGGATAAGCCATTTCCGGTTCAGGTTTGGCATACTTGACGAAGAGCCCTGCTTTTTGCCAGTAGGCACTCCACCCAGGGTAACCGGTGAGTCCCAGCTTTTGAGCCTGCCCGGCCCTCGCGGTATTCACTCCAATAAAAGCAGAGTGAAAATCCCAGAGAGGCAAACTCAAGTCGGTGTAAGTCCATGGGACAACGCTGTACTTGGGAAGAAAATTACCTGTTGTATGATCTCCCTTGGGTAGCAACGGGATCGTGGCGTAGCCCCCCCGTTCCATCACCGTCAGAGCCCATGGGGCAAACTGGACGGGCCAGAGATTACGGTTGGTGATTTCGTGGGTGAGCTTGAAGGTATTACCTGGAAGCAATTCAACCTCGATTGCCTTGCGGAGCCCCGAAGGATCCCTTCCCGGAGCGGCCAGACGGTAGCCATCCCGCCCCTTGGGAAGCGATGCCACATGAATCGCCTGATTGTCAGGGTCATAGGTTCTCGGCTTGGATTCCGGCGCATGCCACAGCCGGTGTCCTCCACGCAGATGCCATTCAGGCTCACCGCTTTTCCCGGCTTCCGCTTCCACCACATGGAAAAGGTTCCGGCCACCAGGCTGTCCAAGGAAAACAATTCTCGGACCGATTTCCTGGGGAATCAGCAGTTCAATTTCCTCGTTACCAAGCACGAGACATTGCCAGCCTTTGTAGTTTTTCTCGTTTTTCATGATAGGGTATGTGAGTGAGCCGCCGGCAAATGGATAAACTCAACGGCTGCGTTTACGGGGGCTGCGGCGGGCGGCCGCTCCCCTCGCCTTTGATTTCGGTTTTGATTTTGGCTTTGGCCCCGGTTTCCCCTTAGCCACCGTTTTCTTGGGAGCTGCCGGTTTACCGGGTTGTTTGTCGGCCGGTTTGGGCCGTTTTTTTCCGCCTTCCCATTCCGGGACCGGCTTGCCTACCAGCTCGAACTGAACCGGACAGCCCTTGAGATCAAAAGCATCCTGAAATCCTTTTTGCAGGAAACGCCGGTAAGTATCATCCAACTTTTCAGCCCGGTTGCAAAACATGCGGATACGGAATGGCCTGTTACCTGTCTGGACCGCATAATACACCTTGAAACGGTGTGCACCAACAATCTTGGGAGGGTTGCGCTCCATCAGTTCCCGCAACACTTTGTTAATTTTCGGTGTCGGCAATTTACGGATCAAAGTGTCATGCACAGTCTTCGCACTTTTGAGGATCCGGGATATCTCCCAGTTTTCCTTGGCCGAGGTGAAAATAACCGGAGAGTCGGGCAGAAAGAACAATTCCTTGCGAATCGCCTCCTGATAGGACTCCCGGAAAGCGGCTTCATCCTCAAATCCCGGAACAGGATCTTCGCGGAAGCTCTTCAGGGCATAGTCCCATTTGTTGACAACCATAACCAAGCCAACCCCGGCCTCCAGAATATCACCAGCCAGTTTTTTATCCAGTTTCCGGACCCCTGTCATGGCATCCAGAATCATGAAGACAATATCAGCATTGCGGATCGCCTCATCGGTTCTCAACGCGGAAAAATACTCGACTGAATTGTCCACCTTGCGCTTGGCCCGCAACCCCGCCGTATCGATGAGACAAAAGGGTATCGTACGTCCGTCAGTTGCCTCCCAATCCAGATTGATCTCAATCGCGTCGCGGGTAGTTCCGGCGACTTCGTTGACGATCAATCGTTCATGCGCCAGCAGACGGTTGCCGAGTGAGGATTTGCCGACATTCGGCTTCCCCGCAAGGCAGATGCGAACCCGTTCCGGTTCGGGGGGTGTTTCTTCCCCGGGGGCTTGGGCCGGCCCGATAAGCTTGACGATGCGCTCCCAGAGCAGATCTTCATTCCGGCCGTGCTCGGCTGAAACCGCCACTGCCCGGCCAAAGCCCAGTTGCTTGAATTCGCTCAGACGACTCTCGCGATTCGGACCGTCCACTTTATTGGCCACCAGAATCACCGGTTTGTTGTGACGGCGCAACTTGTCGGCCAAATCCTCATCGACCGGCGTACAGCCTTCGGGACCATCAGTAACGAACAGGATCAGGCTGGCAGCCTGCAGGGCGAAGTCCACCTGCTCCTCGGTCGCATCGTGAATGTCCTTCGAGGTCATGGCCGGCAACATTCCGATGCCCCCGGTATCCATCAAGGTAAAGTGGTGTTTGACCTCGGCGGTTGCCAGGTCTCTGGTCACTCCCGGCATATCGTGGACAATGGCCACGCGGCGCCCGACCAGACGATTAAAAAGACGGCTTTTGCCCACATTGGGGCGGCCCACCAGGGCGACTATTGGTAAATTTGACATGAATTTTTAATAACTGAACGCCCCGGGGAATGAATAGAAGAGCAAGTTTTAAGTTAAGAACCCTCACTCTTCAATCTTCACTATTCATTCTTTTATGTTGCGTTTGACAAAGCGCTCGATCGCGTCGCAGGCACGGATGAGTTGTTCGTAGCTGTTGGAGAAGCTAGCGCGGAAGAAGCCTTCTCCTCCCGGACCGAAAGCGGTTCCCGGAACAACGGCCACACGCTCTTCC
>CAZCJJ010000034.1:0-6301 GCA_964499045.1 uncultured Opitutales bacterium
CTAAATCTCCAGTGCCGCGATATCGTAGGTGGGTTTGGGGAAGCGGGGGTTGGCTTTCTTTAAGGTGCGGGTCACGATATCGGCCACCACAAGGTTGCGGTACCATTTGCGGTTGGCCGGAATGATGTGCCAAGGGGCCCAAGCGGTACTGGTCCTGGAAATCGTCTCTTCGTAGGCGGTGATGTAATCGGGCCAGAGTTTGCGGTCGTCTATGTCCTGCGGAATCAGTTTCCACTGCTTGTGCGGTTTTTCCTGGCGGGATAACAGGCGTTCACGTTGTTCGGTGTCGTCGATGTGAAGAAAGAACTTGAGAATGAGGGTATCCTCATCGGTCAGCATTTTCTCAAAGGCGTTGATATGTTCGAAGCGCTTGGACCAGACGGATTTCGGTTTAAGGTGACGCACCCGCACGGCAAGGATGTCCTCGTAATGGCTGCGGTTGAAAACCGTGATGGTGCCCTTGGGCGGGACCTGCTGGTGAATGCGCCAGAGGTAGTCGTGGCTCAGCTCCAGTTCGGTGGGCTTGCCGAAGGTAGCCACCCGTATTCCCTGCGGATCGACACCCCCGAAAACATTGCGGATCGTGCCGTCCTTGCCGGAGGTGTCCATCCCCTGCAGAATCACCAGCAGACGCTTGCGGTGCTCGGCGAAGAATGCCACCTGCAGGCGACTCATGGTGTCCTTGATTTTTTCCAGCTTGCCCAATGAGGACTCTTTGCCGTCCGGGCAAAGCTGTTTGTCATTCGGGTCCCATTGGTTGAGCCGTATCTTGCTGCCGGGCTTGACGAGGTAGCGTTCCATGCGTGTGTGGACTATTTGGAAGGATGGGAAAGAGGTCAAGGTCCGGCTTGGAATTAGACACAAAAAAACCGGAGCGGATGCTCCGGCTTTTGGTAAATAATCCGTGAATTGAAAAATCCTCAGGATCCTTCGGCGTCACTATTAAGAGCATTGACGACGCCGGGATTGGAACCGGAAGCTGCGGCGGGAGCTGAACCGATGCCAGCTGCTTCGTAAACATTGGATGTTGCAGCTCCCCGGTTGGTAGAAACATAGCTGACCAAGTCCCCGTTAGTGGGATTTTCTGCATTGGTGGTACGCTGCCAAGTTACGTGCCCATCAAGATAGGCAATATGGCCGCCATCGTTACCCCAAGGAGAATCAATGCCCCAGCCGTTGGCTGGCTGAGGGTCGCCAGCAGCACTCCAACCACGTGTCCAGAGAAGAGGAGTTGTGGAGGTTGGTGCTCCTCGCGGGGCGTTGATAACCAGTGCCCACGCAATGCCATTGCTTGGAAAATTTGTTGTCGGGCTAAGGTCACCGGTTGTTCCGTCCAAAACTGTGGTGATACTTCCGGATGGATAGAGAGGGTCATCGGAAATGAAATAGAAGGAGGCATCATTCAGCCCAGCGAAGGTCGCCAGTACAGCAGCCCAACCTCGGGCATTGTCTGCCAGAGTAGGGGTATTCGTAGTCCATGTTCCAACGCCAATGTTTCTGACTCTGGCACCTTCCAGAGCGTAGGTGTTGTAGGCCAATGCAATCTGACGTGAATTGCTGGAAGCCTGCGTTTTACGGGCGTTCTTCATCACGTTACCAACGGTCGGGATGAGGATAGCGGCGAGAATGCCAATAATGGCGATAACGGTAAGAAGTTCCACCAAGGTGAAGCCTCTGCGTTTAGTATGTATGGATGTAATCATGGTTGTTTGAGGTAGTTTTATGAATAATAGATTCACCTAACCTAGTGCCTTGTTGCGGTGAGTCAATCGTAGTTCCAATGAACATGACTTCTTTCGGCTTGAAAAGCCCTATTTTTACAAAGTTGTCACCTTTTTCGGATTTTACAAGGGACAGACAGAAAAAAGGGGGCTTATTTGCACCGGAGAAACCGTAGGAAAACAAGGGAGTGTGACCTGCTTATCAGTCCGCAGTTCCGGTGAATGTGTTTTTCGGTGGGTTTTCGGGGGGGTCGAACGGTTTGGCAATCTGACAAGCCACGCTCTTACGAGCGTAGCCGCCTTCGTGAGAAGGTGGGAACCTACCAAGCCACGCTCTTACGAGCGCAGCTACGTAGCCGCTTTCGTGAGAAAGTGGCCGATTCTTTTCTCATCCCTACTTGACCTCTAGCGTTGCATGGGTACAGGATTTTATTCTTTAATGGGCCGGATTATCAAAACCATGCCCGAAGTGACAGACAGCAAGTATTTCGCCGAAGTGTTCTATACGGGCCGCGTGCAGGGGGTGGGCTTTCGCTATGCGACCTTGCAGGTGGCAAAGGAGTTTGAAGTCACCGGGGAGGTGAAAAACCTGCCGGATGGCAGGGTTCAGCTCTGCGCAGAGGGAGAACGCCGTGAGGTGGAACATTTTCGACAGGAACTGGAGGAGCGCATGAAGCCGTTTATCCGTGAAATTGAGGCCCACGACGGAACCCGGAAGCCCCAATACAAGACGTTTACCATTACCCGCTAGTGCGGATGGATTGTAGAATGTAGAGTGAAGAGTGAAGAGTGTAGAGTGAAGAATGTTGAGTGAAGAATGAAGATTGTGGAGAAGACAAAGAACCCGCACAAACTGACTATGGAGACACAAACCGAACAACGTAAGCAGGCCGGGAGCCCGGCGGAGCCGGCCATCCGTATCCATAACCTGACCAAGGATTTTAGTATCGGGATGCGGGGACTCAAGCTCCGGGCGGTGGAAAACCTTTCCCTGGATATTCAGGACAACCAGATTTATGGCCTCCTCGGACCAAACGGTTGCGGCAAGAGTACGACCATGAAGATCATTCTTGGCCTGCTTGAGCCCACTGAAGGCAGTTGCGAAATCTTCGGGGTTTCCAGTGAAAAAGTGAAATCCCGTAGCGACGTCGGATTTTTGCCTGAAGCCCCCTATTTCTACAAATACCTGACTGGCCGGGAACTGATCCAATTCTACGCCCGTGTTTGTGAAGTGCCTCGCGGGGAAATCGACAAGCGGACGGATGACGTGATCGAACTGGTCGGCCTGACCGAAGCCGCAGACCGTCGGGTGGGCACTTATTCGAAGGGAATGTTGCAGCGGATCGGGATAGCGCAGGCACTGGTGCACGACCCACGGCTCGTCATTCTGGATGAACCGACGGCGGGGGTGGACCCGATCGGCTCCGCTGCGATTGCCGGGATGATCCTGTCTCTCAAGGAGCGTGGCAAAACGGTTCTGCTCTGTTCGCACTTGCTGGCCCAGGTGGAGGGTATCTGTGACCGGGTGGCAATCATGCACCGCGGAAGGCTGGTGCTGGAAGGTCCGGTGGCGGACCTGCTGCGCCAGAAAGACCAGCGGGCACTGGTCGTGGATCATTACAGCGAGGATTTGCAGAAGGACATGGAGGCGGTTTTGGCGAAACACGGGGCCAGCCTGCTGAATGTCGAATCGCCCCGGATTTCACTGGACCGGCTTTTCCTTGAACAAACAGCCGAACAGGAAGCCCATTTTAAAAACAAACAGACCGAGGGAGGTCCCCAATGAGTTGCGCATTAAGAGTCAGAAGCATCGCGGCCAATACGTTTCTGGAGGCTGTCCGCCAGAAGCTTTTCAACTTTCTGTTGATTCTTTCGGTTGCGCTGATCGCCAGTTCCAATTTTTTCCGTCAGTTCGACTTCGGGACATCCGAGTTGAAATTCATCGCGGACTTCGGCATGGGGGGGATCTTTTTCTTTGGATCGATTCTCGCGGTGGTGGCATCGGCCCAGCTCTTTTTTAGTGAAATCGAGAACCGGACGGCCCTGACGATTCTCGCGAAGCCGGTTTATCGTTGGGAGTTTATTTTCGGTAAGTTTGCCGGGATCATGGCGGTCCTGCTCATTTTTACCGCCCTGATGACCTTCCTGTTGGGGGTCATGCTGTTTTGGCGTGAAAGCCAGTTGATGGCGCAAAACCCGGAGGGCTTTGCCGACGGTCGCCTGGTCAGCTATGGGGGGCTCGCGGTGTTCGGGCTCTTACAGTGGATAAAATTCGGTATCATTGCCGCGATCACCCTTCTGATTGCGAGTTTCTCGAACACGAATTTGTACACCGTGGTGGTTTCCTTCTTCGCCTTCATCATCTGCCAATTGCAGTATATCGCCAGGGACAACTTTGCCGAAATAGCTTTTCCGCTGCTACGGTGGCTGGTGGGCGGCTTGAGCCTGATCTTCCCGAATTTTCAGATGTTTAATATCGGAGATGAACTACTATTTGTTTCCAGCACCCCTTTTGCAGCGGCGACACTCTGGACAGTTGCACTCTATGGGGTCTTGTATATGTTGGTTTTCAATGCACTCGCCGTTTACAGCTTCAAGAACCGGGAGATATAGAAAGGAGCACGGGCGTCCCGCCCGTGAATGCCCGGTACGTGGGCAAGATGCCCACGCCCCTGTAGTTTGTGCTCTTCATGGTGAATTCGACTGCTGTCATAACTAAAAATAATTTTCAATGGGTAAGCTAAACAAAGACTCGTGGTGGTGGCGTAAGGGTAGGGTGCTGGTGATTGCCGCCTTGGTGCTGGCTTTGACCGGCAGCTTTACCCGGCTTTGGGATGGGGCTGCCTGGGATGCTGTGAGGGAGCGTCAGCCGGAACTTAATCTGGCCAGTGTCGAGGATGCCCTTGGCCAAGGTATGATCATCGGGCTGCTCGGGGGCTTCCGCACACTGATTGCTGATATGCTGTTCATCAATGCCAATGTCCATTGGCAAAACAAGGACAGACCTAAAACGGAAACACTCCTGCGGATGGTGACGGCGGTGGACCCGCGTCCCATGTTCTTCTGGCTCAATGGTGCCCGTATGATCGGTTACGACATGCCGGTCTGGCGGGTACAGGAACTGGGTGGATTTGATGAGGTCCCCAAGGCCCTCAAAGATCAGATCTGGGCCGATTATGCTCACCGGGCGATGCACTTTATCGAAGGAGCCAAGGAATTCCATCCTGAAGACTACCGCGTACCCCTTGAAATCGCCCAGATCTATAACAACCGCCTGGAAGACAAGGAAAAGGCGGCCGAGTGGTACCTTGAAACAACCCGTTATCCGGATGCACCTTTCTTCGTGGCCCGTATCCACGCCGAACTGCTCAGGCAGGCAGGCCGTGAGCGTGAGGCGTACAATTATTTGCGCAACCTTTACTCAACGCTGCCTGACGACAATCCAATGGCTACCAAGCCCGTGGTTCTTGGACGGATCCGGGATCTGGAAGAGTCTCTTGACCTGCCGGCATTTCAACGCCTTCCTCTGCAAGCTGAAGAGCGTTGGTACCATAGTACCGATATCCGTATGGATCGTTCCGTTAACGAGGATGCTTACAATGTGCGCATCGGGGAACCGGCACAGTGAATATTACCATGACTATAGAAGAACGTTTTCAGACTTTCCTTTCCCGCGATCCGGAGATTCATCCTACGGCCTATGTCGCCAAAGAGGCCGTTGTGATGGGGGCGGTCAAACTCGGACCTCACAGCAGTGTCTGGCCCACCTCTGTTTTGCGAGGTGACATTGAATCCATTGAAATCGGCGAGGGAAGCAATGTACAGGATGGCACCGTTATCCATCTGGCGGATGACCTTCCGGTGAAAGTGGGACGCTACGTGACCATCGGCCATCAGGCGATGGTCCATGCCTGTACGATAGAGGATGAATGCCTGATCGGGATGAAGGCGACGGTGCTGGATGGAGCCGTGATCGGTCACCACTCCATCGTAGGCGCAGGGGCTGTCGTCACGAAAGGAACTATTGTTCCACCCGGATCTCTGGTTCTCGGTATGCCAGCCAAGGTAGTGAAGACACTTTCCGCCGAAGAGCAGGCTGGCATCAAACACTGGGCTGAAAAGTATGTTTATGCCGCTACCGCCCACAAGGCACGTTGGCAGGGAAAGAAAAAGCAAAAGAAACAATAAAGCGAAAACGATTCATGGGAGGAGTAACATCAGTCACTTTACCGGAAGGGGTTCGCCAGGGCGATGAACGCCTGGTCCAGCTTACGCCGGATGCGGGAGAAAAAGTCAAAAGTCTGATTGCCAGGGACGATCAGGGACCCTTCCTCCGCGTCGGCATTTCAGGTGGCGGTTGCAATGGTCTCAGTTATAAAATGAAATTTGTATCCGAGCCGAAGCGTGGCGATATACTCATTCTCAGTCAGGATGTTCAGGTGCTTGTCGATACGAAAAGCGCACTCTATCTTAAAGGAACACACTTGGATTATTCCCATAAGATGGTAGGAGGCGGCTTTAAGTTCTCCAACCCCAATGCCAAATCCAGTTGCTCCTGCGGCGAAAGCTTTTCGGTCTGA